>JAIFNF010000184.1 GCA_020047885.1 Gammaproteobacteria bacterium
GCGCCTTGATGGTGATGCCGCGCTCCCGTTCGAGATCCATGGAGTCCAGCACTTGCTCGGACATTTCCCGCTGGCTCAGGCCACCGCAAATCTGAATGAAACGATCAGCAAGGGTCGACTTGCCGTGATCAATGTGGGCGATAATGGAAAAATTGCGGATAAGATCCTGTTTCAATCGGGGTTCCCTTGGCAGTGTGCGCGATGATAGACCGTCCGGTGCGGATGAACAGTATTCTTTGAACGTGAATACGTTAGGCGATTTCTAATCGGGACTATACCAGAAGCGGGAGAGCATTGTGGGTTGGGCAAAAGCCCGACCTGCGGGCATCCTCTTTCAAGGCCATCGCCTTACAGCACCGGGTTGCACAGCATAAGGCAGAGACGGGATTCTAAGCACGCCGCTGGGCTAAGTCCAGCATCAGAGTCGGCTCCCTCGGCCATTGCCGAACCGGGATCATGCCGACTCCAATCCCGGCGATTCGGCGAACCGCCAGTCATTCTTGCCCCCCCGCTTGGCCTCGTACATCGCCGCATCCGCCCGCCGCAGCAACGCCATGCCCATTTCCAGATTGGCCGGCCACTCTGGTCGGTAGAGCGCAATACCGACACTGGCCGTAACGGCGGCGGTCAGATCACCCAGCAACACCGGCTCCGCTAATCGCGCCACCAGCTTGCGAGCCACCGCCTCCGCCGCATCGGCCTGTTCCAGATCGACCAGGATGATCGTGAACTCATCGCCGCCCAGCCGAGCGGCCGTATCGGTAGCGCGGATGCATTGACGCAGGCGCGCCGCCACTTGCCGCAGCAATTCATCGCCCATCTCGTGGCCAAGGGTGTCGTTGACCGCCTTGAAGCCATCCAGATCAACCAGCATCAACGCGAGCATCCGCCATTGCCGCCGCGCCTGCTGCAAGCTCTTGCGCAACTGCTCAAAAAACAGATTGCGGTTAGGTAAGCCCGTGAGAGGATCAAAATTGGCCAACTGCCAGTTACGCTGGCTGATCTCGGTGAGCATCCGGGTTCGTTCCACCACTCGCGCTTCAACCTGCGCTTCCAGATTCCGGTCATAGTCCTGCAACCGGATTTCCGCTTGCCGACGTTCGGCTTCAACTCGCTGATAGTCGCTGATATCGGTCGTCGTGCCGCGATAACCGCGAAATTCGCCGCCGTCATCAAACAAGGGTAAGCCGCTGTTGCGCGTACAGATCGGTGCTTTCCGACCCGGCAACCGGATGTAAAGCACCACTTGCTGAAACCGCTGCTGATCCCGGAGCGCTGCCTGTAATATCTTCAGCCCGGCATCCGGTTCCTGTTGGGTGACATACTCCCGCCAGTGTTTCCCCAGTTGGCTGCGGAACGCCTCGACCGTTCGGGAAAAATGGCCGCGCACATCGCACAGCCGACCCTGATCATCAAATTCCCACAGCAAGTCGTTGGAGACCTCGGCCAGATCGCGGAAGCGGGCAATATCGACCAGACGCGCCTGGGATACCGCGCCGGTCAGTAGTCCGGATGCCGCCAGGGCGATCATGGCGACCTGCGCCAGATCCGGTTGCGCCAAATCAGCGGCCAGCGCCACGATGCCCAATTGATAGAGTAAAACGGTCGGCGTCGTCCCGCGCACGCCATGCGTTGCCGCAATCCAGGCCAACACCGGCAACAACAGCAAAATAGTGAACTCCACCCAGGCCCCATGCGGCACCCAGAGCAACAAACCCAGCAACGCCAGAGACAGACCGCCTTGCAGGAGGCTGAGGCGAAGCGGTGGCGGTTCAACGGCGGGGACGGTGTTGCCTGAGCGCCAAGGCTTCCCCCGGCCAAAGCGCCGGGCCAGTGGAGCGACGAAGACTAAAGCTAACGGCGCAAAGGTGGCGATGCCAATGAACGCCCCGGCAGCACTGCGCCCCACCATCTCCAGCCACGACAGGTCTGACGGTGAACGGCCGGACGCCTGAATTAAAGGGGCTTCCAACAGCGCCGCGAACAGGGCGCCCAGCGCGGCTGCGCCCAGAAAAGCGGCGACCCGGCGTGGGTCATCAAAGCGCCAGGCACCCGGACGCTTCCCACCGGGGCGGCGGCGCAGGATATAGGCAGCGACCAGGTAACCGGGTAACGACGCCAGGCTGGCGGCGACCGCATACGGCCAATTTTCGCCAGCCTCAACCGGCCACCCGACAATCAGTAGAGCCAATAACGGCAGTGGTGCAGCCCGCCTGCCATATTCCAGCAAAATCGCGAAGGTCAGACCGGTGCAGGGCACCCACAGATCAGCGCCGGTGAGTCGGTTGAAAACGTGGGTGGTATGCCAAAGGGCAACCCAGACCACGATATAGGCAACCGCCAGCGCCGCAGTGTGCAACCATCGGCGCTGAAGTGACACAGCGTTGTTGAAGTTTTCCGTAGCGTCCATTGTCGGTCTGACCTCGCGCATTTTTACAGACAATCGTCTTTTAAATTATACGACCACCGGCGCTGTCCATCGTGCTATCGATCAGTAATGTTCAACCGTGTAGATTGACGAATCCCGCAGCGCTGCCGCCAGGGCGTCGCCGACAATGTCCGCCCAGGTGGCGCAACCCACTTCATCGGCAAGCAGATCCTGACGGATTTCCACTTCAATATGCGGCAGACCAGCAGCACCGCCGTGGGTGTCCATGGTGAAACCGACGTCACGCCCGGAATACGGCTCGTTGTCACCCACGCACAGATCGGGGTACGCCTGAAAGCGGGTCAGCAAGGGTGCGGCCAGGCGGGGATCACGGTTCCACAGCACCCCGACATGCCAGGGGCGGTGAAAACCGTTCATCACCGGGGTGAAGCTGTGAATAGCGATGAGCGCCGGTGCCTGACCATGGCCGTGCCGCCAGCGATAAGCCATCGCCTGGGTAATGGCGTGGTGATACGGCCAGAATACGTCGTTCAAACGCGCCTCGGCGGCGGCATCATCCAGATCGCGGTTCCCTGGAATGAAGACGCCATCGCTCACCTCGGCAATGGATGTCGGATCGCCGGGCGGGCGGTTGCAGTCGATGACCAGGCGTGAATAGCCGCAGAATATCGCGGGCGCATCCAACTGCGCTGCCAGTTGTCGCGTCACTTCCGCCGCGCCAATATCCCAAGCGATGTGCTGGCTGAGTTCCCCCGGTCCCAGACCCAGTTGTTCCAGTCGGCTGGGAATCGCGTTGCTGGCATGGTCGCAAACCAGCACCGCTGAGGCCTGCCCCTCCGGATTGATCACGGTGAACGGCGGGGGATCGTCGGGGCTGAGCAGCGTTGAGTTTGGAAGGAAGGTTGAAACCGGCCGGTTCATGGAGAATTGACCTCGGTTCAATGCCAAGTGCCGGTGGTTAGCCATTCATTCTGCCGGGGCATTTGCAAGTGCCAGCCGCGTTCCTGAAGGTTTTGCAACACCTCGGCGGTCTCCTCTTGGGCCAGGCGGCGTTCCGGGTGCAGATCCAGATCCATCACATGGACGGGTTGGCCAATCAATTCCAGCAGGTTTTCGGGAATGCCGGAAAAATTATCCCGTTCTGCTAGATAGAGATAAGTATCCTGTTTCCGCGAACCTTTGTAGATTGCGCACTGCATCGGGTCATCTCCGGGAATGAAGAAGGGTTAAGAAGCACAAGGTATAATGTCCGCCACATAAAAAAACCACAGCGTCTTTCCGGGGAGAATATCGCTATGCCAATGATCGTTCGCCAATGCCTGCGCTACGGGTTGCATCCAGTGGTGGAAATACCCCGTTTACGCGGCGTGAGCGGGTAAGCAACGATGCGTATCCTGAGCCTGATTCTCTGGGTGCCCTTTTTCGGCGCGCTACTGATTGCGTTATTGCCCGCCAGTCAGCCTCGACTCCTGCGTGGTTTGGCACTCTTTCATGCGGGCCTGACACTGGCGCTCTCCTGGAGTCTGCTGGTTCTGTTTGATCGTACCACGGGGGCGATCCAGTTTGCTGAACAGGTGGTTTGGAGTTCCACCATTGGCGTGTCTTATGCGCTGGGCGTGGACGGATTGTCGCTGCCGATGGTGTTGCTGGCGACGCTGTTGTCCGCAGTAGCGCTACTGGCCTCGGGCCGGGTGACGACCGGAGTGAAAGGCTACCATGTCTGGCTGCTGATTCTGGAATTCGCCATCCTCGGCGTGTTCATGGCGCGGGATTGGTCGCTGTTCTTCATGTTCTGGGAACTGACGCTGATCCCGCTATTTTTCCTGATCGACCTGTGGGGCGGGGAGAAGCGGCATGTCGCCAGTCTCAATTTCGTGCTGTACACCATGGGCGGTTCGATCCTGATTCTCATGGGGCTGATCGTGGTCTACCGGTTCACACCGACCCAGTCGTTTGCCATGGCGGCGATGGCGGAAGCGGCGATGAATTTGCCCCATCAGGAACAGGTTTGGTTGTTGCTGGCTTTCCTCATTGGCTTTGGGGTGAAAATTCCCATTTTTCCGTTGCACGGCTGGTTGCCGCTGGCCCATGTCGAAGCGCCCAGTCCGGTCAGTATTCTGTTGTCGGGCGTGTTGTTGAAAATGGGGGCTTATGGCCTGTTGCGAGTCGCGGTGATGCTGCCGGAGGGGACGCTGTCGTTGCAACCGCTGCTCGTCGGCATCGCGTTGGTCAGTATTATCTATGGGGGACTGCTGGCCTGGCGGCAGAGCGATCTGAAAGCGATGATCGCCTATTCCTCGGTCAGCCACATGGGCGTGGTGCTGCTGGGCATTTCTACGCTGAATGAGATTGGCTTGATGGGCGCAGTTTTACAGATGACCGCTCATGGATTGATCGCCGGGACGTTGTTTTTATTGATTGGCTTGCTTTATGAACGCACCCACAGCCGTGAAATCGCGGATTACGGCTCGCTGATACGGGTGACGCCGCGTTTTGCCCTGTTGATGACGTTGGCCTTGTTGGCGGGAATGGGGATGCCAGGGTTAGCCGGATTTGTCGCTGAACTGCATGTCTTAATCGGCGGTTTTCAGCAATGGGGATGGCTCATCCTGTTCGCCAGCCTGGGGGTACTGATCAGTGCGGCTTATGCGGTGCGGACGATTGGCGGGTTATTCGCTGGTCCGCCGCGCCCGGAATTAGCCGATTTGCCGGACTTGCAACCACAGGAATTATTAGCGGTGATGCCGTTAGTGGTGGGGTTGTTGGTACTGGGGATGATGCCCGCGCCGCTGATTCATCTGATCAAAATGACGGTCGTTACCTTTTTCAATTTCTGAAGATCTCGTTTTGTTGAGGATTTAAATCACCACATTCGACCAGATCAATATCGCCTCTCTCAATAGAACCAGAGAGAGGCGTTCAATATTCCTAACTCCGCCGTGCGGTCTGACGCAACGTATCATACGGACGATCAGCAAAATGCGCTGGCATGATACCTTCCACCGAATGGGGTGTAATACCTAGCGCCTCCAGTCCGTTGCAGGAACACACGCTGTCCACTTGCAGAGACAGGTAGTTGTCCATGCTGAAAATCTTGACTGGCAACATCCCGAAGATTTTCGCCTGTAATCGCGCCATCGCATCGGGCAAGCCAACCACCAGCCGTTTTTTGCCCATCATCCGGGCAATATCCTCGACGATCTCCTTGAAGGTATAAATCCGCGGTCCGCACAGTTCGTAGCGCTGACCGATGGTGGCGTCATTGTCCAGGGCGGTAGCAAACGCCTGGGCTACATCGTCGACATAAACCGGCGCGAACCGGCTGTTCGGGCAGGCCAGTGGCAGCGCCAGACTGAATTTCAGCAGGCCGGCAAACTGGTTGTAGAAGTCGTCATCCGGGGCGAAGATAATCGACGGCTTAAAGCAGGTCACCGCCAGGTCTGCCGCCTGCATGACCGTATTTTCGCCTTCGCCCTTGGTGAACAGGTACTGGCTGGGTCCCTTGGCGGCGTCGGCGTGCAGGGCGCTCATGTGCAGCAACCGTTTAACCCCGGTTGCCCGGCAGGCGTCGACGACCTTGGCGGGCAGTTCGGCATGGACGGCGCGGAAACTCTGGTTGGCGTATTCGTGCAGGACGCCCACCAGATTGATCACCGCTTCGCAACCCGTGAACTGCTCAGCCAGCGCCTTGGGATCGTGGATATCCGCGCCGATCAGTTCAGCGCCGGGCAACACCTCAATGTCCCGATGCCGTTGCGGGTGACGGGTCAATACTTTGAGGGAATATCCCTGGTTGGCCAGCCGCGTCGCCAAATGCCGACCGACGAAGCCGGTACCACCCAACACGCAGATTTTTTGAATTTTCATAGTATTACTTGTTCCTCAAGAGTTCTTGTGTCGCCCGCGACGGTTGGAGCGTCGCGGAATCAGGGTATCGGGATGCGGGACAGATCCAGTGATCCGCCCTTACAATAGCCAAAATGAAATTTACCACACATCCGCGATGCGCTTCCCCCCGGAAATGCTGAAACTGCAAGGATAACCGCTCTTGGAATCCATTCTATCGACGTTGTTGCTGTATCTGGGGCTAGGTGCCTTTGTGGGCGTCCTGGCCGGTCTACTTGGGGTCGGCGGCGGTCTGGTCATCGTGCCGGCGCTGGTCTGGATTTTCCACGGCCAGATGAGCGACGCCATGGTCATGCATCTGGCGCTGGGCACCTCACTGGCGACGATTGTCGTCACGTCCATCTCGTCGATCCGCGCCCACCATCAGCGCGGGGCGGTGTTGTGGCCGGTGGTCGGGCAACTGACGCCGGGTATTGTCGTCGGTGCCTGGGCGGGAGCCGCGATTGCTGACCTGCTCCCGGGCGCGGTGCTGAGCAAGATTTTCGCCATCTTCATGTTGAGCATGTCCGCGCAGATGGCGTTCGGCGCAGCGCCTGCCGCGCAGCGCGAATTACCTGGGAGGTGGGGTATGGCGCTGGCGGGCGGAATTATCGGCGGGATGTCGGCTATCGTCGGGGTTGGCGGGGGGTCGCTGACCGTGCCGTTTTTGAATTGGTGTAATGTCGCTATCCGCCCGTCGGTGGCGACTTCCGCGGCCTGCGGGTTGCCCATTGCCCTGGCCGGGACGATGGGATTTATCGTGACCGGTCTGGATGCGCCGGATCTGCCAGCCTGGAGCCTGGGTTACGTCTACGGTCCAGCGCTGGTCGGAATCGCCTTCGCCAGCATGTTGACCGCACCGCTGGGCGCAAAGCTGGCGCATACGTTGCCCACCGGGATGTTGAAAAAAATCTTCGCCGTGCTTCTGGCCGTCATTGGCGTCCGGATGTTACTGGCCTGAATGCTTCTCATATCCTTGCAACTCCTTACAACTCCTTAACAACTATAAACGAGGATAGTAGCGGTGAGCGCTATAAATTTGACGATTGGCAAACGCTTGGCGCTGGGTTTTGGTGCCTTGGCGATGATCGGGCTATTTTTGGGAGGGTTGGCGATGTACGGCGTGAGTACGCTGGCGGCCAGCCTGGAAAACGTCAGCGCTAATCGAGTTCCAGCATTGCTGGCGCTGGCGGATTTGAACCGGGAACGGATGGTCATCCGTGCTCAAACGTTGGCCGTTTTTTCCCAAGAGACGCAGACCGATACGACGGCAGGCTTCCACGGTATTCAGCAGGAACGCGCCAAAAGCTGGCAAACAGTCGATCAGGCTTGGGCAGCGCTGGTGAAAATCCCGCGTACCAGCGAACGGGGTCGCGCCTTGCAGGAACAGCTTCAAGGGCAATATCAAGCCTGGCGAGCAGCTTATGTAAAACTGGATGATCTGATCGACCGGTTAACCCGCGCTGTCGATACCGAACAGAAACGTGCGCTTTATACGGAATATCGGGAATTAGTCCGTCAGATGGTACCCATTTCGGATCGGATGGGACAAACCTTCGACGAGATGACCGAGAATAATACCGGGCGCACTAATGCCATGATCGAACAGGATCGTGCTCTATCCACTCAGTTAGTAATCTGGGCGCTGGCAGCGACCGTTAGCGGCCTGTTAACGGCGCTCATTCTCGGTGTGTTCATTACCCGCAGCGTGACGGTGCCATTGCGCCGGGGTGGTGAAATTCTGGGCGACCTGGCAGGCGGCGACATGACGCACCAGGTACCCGACGAACTCAGCGTTCGGGGCGACGAAATTGGTGATTTGGCTCGCTCGATGCGCGAGATGGTCGAGCAACTGCGTAAAATAGTGCGTCAGGTTACACAATCAACGAATCAGGTCAGTTCTGCGGCGGGTCAGATTGCCCAGGGTAGTGCTGACCTGTCGCAGCGGACGGAAGAACAGGCCTCGGCGCTGGAAGAAACCGCCTCGTCGATGGAAGAACTGACGGCGACCGTCAAGCAAAGCGCCGAGAACGCCGGGCAGGCCAATCAACTGGCCAGCTCCGCCCGGAATCAGGCTGAACAGGGTGGGCAGGTGGTCGATCAGGCCGTATCGGCCATGGCGGCGATTAACCAGAGCAGCCGGAAGATTGCCGACATTATCGGGGTGATCGACGAAATCGCCTTTCAAACCAATCTACTGGCGCTGAACGCAGCAGTCGAAGCGGCGCGGGCGGGGGAACAGGGGCGCGGTTTTGCCGTCGTCGCCGGGGAAGTGCGTAAACTGGCGCAACGCAGCGCGGATGCGGCCAAGGAGATTAAGGCACTGATTACCGACAGCGTCACCAAGGTCGAAGATGGTAGCCAATTGGTCGACCGGGCGGGACAAACCTTGCGCGACATCATGACCTCGATCAAGAAAGTCAGCGACATTGTCGCCGAAATGGCGGCGGCAGCGCGGGAGCAGGCCGCGGGCATTGAACAGGTGAACAAAGCCATTTTGCAAATGGATCAGGTCACGCAACAGAATGCAGCGCTGGTGGAAGAAACAGCTTCTGCCAGCCAGTCCATGGGGGAACAGGCGCATGAACTCCAAGGACTTATGACGTTCTTCAAACTGGATGAGCGGCAAGCGCGCGCGCCAGTCTCAAACGACCACCGGAGGACTACGGCGACGGCGCGACCGCCGGTTCGCCGCACCTCAGCCAACCGGCCTTCAACGCGCAGCGCCACGTCCGCCATCGGGAAGAAAGCCGCATTTTTTGAGTGGAGCGATGCGCTGAGCGTCGGCGATCCCATGCTGGATCAACAGCATCAGAAACTGGTTGAAATCATCAATACCCTGCATGACGCCATGGCTACCCAAAGTACTCAGGATCAGATCAACGCCTTGTTGGATGATCTGGTTGAATATACCAGGAAACATTTTAGCTATGAGGAGGGACGACTGCGCTCAACGAACTACCCCCATCTGGCTCGCCATCAGGCGATTCATGCCAAACTCATCGATCAGGTCGGCGAACTACAGAACAAATTCAAGCGAGGCAAACGTATCAATATGGAATTGATGAGATTTCTCAAGGACTGGTTGACTAACCATATCCAGAAAACCGATATGCAATATGCGCCTTATGTGCAAGAAGAAGCATAAGCTGGGCTGATTCCATTGTTGAATCTTAGTAATCCGGTTTTTTAGCTAGGAGCAGATATTTTATGCTGGGGACATTGGTGAATACCGGCGCGGTCGTATTGGGCAGCGCCATTGGCCTGGGTGTCGGGCCGCGTTTGCCGGAGCGGATCAAGCTCATTCTGATGCAGGCGCTGGGATTGTCGGTCACGGTCATCGGTCTGCGCATGGCGCTGGAGGCGCAACATGCCCTGTTAGCCATTGCCTGTCTGCTGCTGGGCGGCTTGACGGGTGAATTGCTGCATATCGAACAGCGGTTGGAGAATCTGGCGGAACATCTGCGGCAACTGCTGCGCTCCGATTCCAGCCGGTTCGTTGAAGGTTTCGTGACGGCAACCCTGCTCTATCTGACCGGCGCGATGACCATTGTCGGTTCCATCCAGGATGGCACGGTCGGCGATTCCAGTCTGTTGCTGATCAAATCGCTGCTCGATGGCGTGGCCTCGGTGGCGCTGGCCTCATCGCTTGGCATCGGCGTGATGTTTTCAGCACTGCCAGTCTTGCTGGTGCAGGGCGGCATCACCCTGCTGGCGGGACAACTGGCCTTCCTGTCGCAACCCACGGTGCTGGATGCGGTGAACGCCACGGGTGGTCTGCTCATTCTGGGCATTGGCATTAATCTGCTGGATCTGGGTCGAATGCATATTGGCAATCTGCTGCCGGCGGTGTTCTACGCGATCATCGGCGGATTGCTGTTTCCTTAATGAACTCTGGAATCTTCATGCACCACGGGCTAAAACAAGCGGCGTTGAGCGTCGCGCTGACGATGTTTATTCACCCGGTTCTGGCTCAGCAAAAGCCGATCGGCCCGCCCTCATCCACTCCGGTAAAGACGGCGCTGGTGGCTCGTGAGACCCTGAATGTTGAAGTCCCGGCGATTGGCACCCTGCGGGCCGATGAAACGGTGGTGATTCGCCCGGAAATTGCCGGACGGGTGGCGATCATCCATTTCAAGGAAGGTCAGGCAGTGCGCCAGGGTGATCCGCTCGTCACGCTTGACCGGGAGGAGTACCAGGCGCAACGAGCCAGCAGCGCTGCACAACTGGCGCTTGAAGAAAGTAGTTTCCGGCGCTTGCAGGATCTGGAACGCAAGAACCTGACCAGTCAGCAGAATATCGATGAGGCGCGGGCCAGACTGGATGCGGCGCGTGCTCAGCAACAACTGAATCAGGTGCGGCTGGACAAGACGGTGATCCAGGCACCGTTTGACGGAACCGTGGGACTGCGACAGGTCAGTCCGGGCGCTTATGTCAAGATCGGCGACGACATCGCCAATCTGGAAAGCCTGGGGGCAATGAAACTGGATTTCCGGGCACCGGAAACCTATCTGGCGCGCCTGACAGTGGGTCAGAACCTGGCAGTGCGCGTCGATGCCTGGCCTGATCAGGCGTTTGCGGGGACGGTTTACGCTATCGAACCGGGGATCGATGAAGAGACTCGCACGGTGTTATTGCGGGCGCGGCTGCCGAACAAGGGCGGTCAACTGCGTCCAGGACTATTTGCCCGCGTGAGTCTGGTGCTGGATCGGCGGGAGAATGCGCTGGTTGTCCCGGAACAGGCCATTGTGCCGGTGGGGCAAAAGACTTTTGTTTATCGGATCGTCGACGGCAAGGCGGCGATGACTCCGGTCACGCTGGGACTGCGGCGGCCGGGCAAAGTGGAGATTGTGGAAGGGGTCAGCGCTGGCGATGAGATCGTGACCGATGGGCAGTTGAAAATCCGCGATGGCGCGACCGTGACGGTGATGCCGCCGCTGGGAAATCAGCCAAGCAGCAAAGGCTAACCATTTTATGAACGCCGCAACCAAATTGCTTGAAGCCATGCGCAACAATCCGCACGACTGGCAAATTGGACAACTGTAGACGGTCGCTCGGCAACAACACATTGAATGGCGCCAGGAAGGGACGAGCCACTGTGTGTTTATCCGCGCCGATGGCAAGACGCTACCCGTACCGGCACATCGCCCCATTAAACCGGTCTACGTCAAAAAATTTGTCGCTTTCGTCAAAGGAGCCTGAATCATGCGCAACCTGAACCATTATCCTTTCGAAGTCCGCCCACTGACTCAGGCTGAAGGGGGCGGGTTTCTGATTTCCTACCCGGATTTTTCCGAGTGCATTTCTGACGGTGAGACCTTCGCAGAAGCCATCGCCAATGGCCATGACGCCCTGGCCGCAACTATTGCAACGCTGGAGGTTAAAGGCTTTCCGATACCCGCACCGAATAGTGGTGGGGTGGCTTCCGGCAAATTCGTGGCGCGTGTACCCAAGAGCATTCATGCACAGTTGACGACCCGTGCCAAGGCAGAAGGTGTGTCACTCAATACCCTAGTGCTGGCTTTTCTGGCGGAGGGATTGGGACGGCACGAGTCTCCGGTCTGATGACCCGCTCCGGTAACTGCCGACTTCAATCAAGATACGGGTAACTGCCCATGTTCCTCCCCGAAGTTTCGATCAAACGCCCGGTGCTGGCCACAGTCATGAGCCTCGCCATTATCCTGATTGGCGTCATTACCTTCCTGCGCCTGCCGGTGCGCGAATACCCGAATATCGACGCTCCAGTGGTGTCGGTGCGCACCGTCTATCCCGGTGCCAGTGCCGAGATCATGGAAAGCCAGGTCACGCAACCACTAGAGGATTCGCTGTCCGGCATCGAAGGCATCCGCACCATCAAATCGGTCAGCCGTGAGGAAGTCAGCCAGATTACCGTCGAGTTCCGGCTGGAACGGGATGTCGATTCCGCGGCCAACGATGTGCGCGACCGAACCGCCCGGGTACGCGGTCAGTTACCTACCGAAACCAAGGATCCGGTCGTCGCCAAGATTGAAGCCGACGCCCAGGCGATCATGTGGCTGGCTTTTTCCAGCGAGCGGCACAGCGCCCTGGAGATTACCGATTACGCCGATCGCACGATTATTGACCGCCTGCAAGCCTTGCCGGGGGTGGCCAGCATCATCATCGGCGGCGAGCGGCGCTACGCCATGCGCCTGTGGCTGGATCGCGACCGGATGGCGGCTTATAGCTTGACGCCGCAGGATGTCGAAAACGCGCTGAAAACTCAGAATATCGAACTGCCCTCCGGGCGCATTGAATCGCGCCAGCGGGAGTTTTCCGTGCTGACCGAATCGGATTTACGCACCCCGGAGCAATTCAACGACCTGATTATCAAGGAAACCAAGGGCTACCCGATCCGGTTGCGCGACATCGGCTATGCCGAAATCGGCGCGGCGGATGACCGTAATGCCTTGCGGGTGAACAGCAATCCCTCGGTCGGGCTGGGGATTGTTAAACAGTCCACCGCGAATACCCTGAGCGTGGCGCAATCGGTGCGGGCGCAACTGCCGGACATCACCGCCAGCCTGCCGGAAGGCATGAAAATTATCGTCGGCTTCGACGGCTCCATCTTCATCGAAAAATCCATCGAAGCGGTCTACCAAACCATGATCGAGGCGCTGGCGCTGGTGGTGGCGGTCATCTTCCTGTTCCTGCGCAACTGGCGGGCGACTCCTTCATCTTTCTCTACGCGTTTGGCTTCACTATCAACACCCTGACCTTACTGGGCTTGGTGCTGGCGATTGGCTTGGTGGTGGACGATGCGATTGTGGTGCTGGAAAACATTCACCGGCATATCGAAGCAGGCATGACGCCCTTCCGAGCGGCCTTGCAGGGTTCCAGGGAAATCGCTTTTGCGGTGGTGGCGATGACGGTGACGCTAGCGGCGGTGTTCACGCCACTGGCGTTTATGAGCGGCAACACCGGCCGACTGTTCACCGAATTTGCCTTCACCGTGGCCGCAGCAACGGTGGTGTCCGGCTTCACCGCGCTGACCCTCACCCCGATGATGTGCTCCAAATTGCTGCATCACGAACAGCGGCACAATTGGCTGTTCACAGTCAGCGAGCGCTTTTTCCAGGCGATGAATCGGGGGTATCGCTGGTCGTTGGTCTGGGCGTTGAACTGGCGCTGGTTGATCATCATGGTATTTTTCGTGACCGGCGCGGGCGCGGTGTGGCTGTTTACCCATCTCAAATCGGAACTGTCGCCGCTGGAAGATCGTGGCACGATCATCGGCATCGTCGTTGCGCCAGAGGGTGCCACGCTGGAATACACGGATAGCTATGTCCGGCAACTGGAGCAGTTCTACCAGGCCATTCCCGAGGTGAGTTCCTACCTGGTGTTTGTGGCGCCGGGTTTGGAAAGACCCAATCCGGTCAACAGCGCCCTGACCTTTGTCCGGCTGAAACCCTGGGAAGAGCGTGAGCGCAAGCAGCAACAGATCGCTAGGGCGCTGGCCCCGAAAATGGCGGGTGAGTTGCCGGGGGTGCTGGCATTCCCGATTAACCCCCCGTCGCTGGGTCAGAGCTTCCGCAATCCCGCCGTGCAGTTCGTCATTCAGGGCAACAGTTATGCGGAATTGCAGACCATGGTCGATCAGGTGTTGGCCAAGGCTCGGCAATATCCCGGCATGGTGAATGTCGATACCGACCTGCGTTTGAACAAGCCGCAACTGTCCGTGGTTCTCAAACGCGACAAAATCGCCGCAGTCGGCGCTGATGTGCAGGATATTGGCCGGACGCTGGAAACCTTATTGGGCGGGCGGCAGGTGACCCGTTTCAAGCAGGAGGGTCAGCAATACGATGTGATGGTGCAACTCAAGCCGCAGGATCGCGAGCAACCCAATGACCTGACCTCGATCTTTGTCCGCGGTCGCGATGGGCAACTGGCGCAACTGGCCAATTTGATTGAAGTCCGGGAAACGGTCGCGCCCAAGGAACTGAACCATTTCAATCGACAACGGGCGGCGGTGATTTCCGCGAATGTCGCGCCGGGCTATACCCTGGGCGAAACGCTGGTCTTCATGGAGCAAACCGTTCAAGAAACGCTGGGTGACAATGCGCAGACCGCGCTGGATGGGCAGTCGCGGGAATTCCGCGAATCCGGCGAAACTTTGTATGTCACGTTCATTCTGGCGCTACTGTTCATTTATCTGGTGCTGGCCGCGCAGTTTGAAAGTTTCGTGTCGCCGTTCGTGATTATGCTGACCGTACCACTGGCGGTGACCGGGGCGTTATTGGCGCTGTTTCTCACCGGCGGGACGCTCAATGTTTACAGCCAGATTGGCCTGGTGATGCTGGTCGGGCTGATCACCAAGAACGGGATTCTGATCGTCGAATTCGCCAATCAACTGCGATCAACTGGACTGGATCGGTACGAGGCGGTGGTGGAAGCGGCGACGTTGCGCTTACGGCCGATTCTAATGACCACGCTGGCCACCATTCTTGGTGCGATTCCGCTGGCGCTGGCAGTGGGTGCGGGAGCGGAGAGCCGTCAACAAATCGGTTGGGTCATCGTCGGCGGATTACTGCTGGGAACGGCGCTCACTCTGTCCGTGGTGCCGGTCGCTTATACCCTGCTGGCGCGTGAAGTTCATCACAGTACTGAAGAGGCCGCGGAGTTGGCGGAACAGAAAGCTGCAGCAGCGCTGAAACCGGGTTGAGGAGTCCAGTTAATCTAATTGCAGTCTACAGTGGCGTAACATTCATCTGTATCTATACTTGTTGTTAATTTGAATCATTCTGACGCAACAATGTTGGAAAGCGCGGGATGAGTCTGCGGTAAGCGCTAAAGCGAGTTCTGGATGACTTCCAGACGGGGAAAGGCGCTGGCCAGACACAGGGAAACAACAAGGCAGGCTAAACAGATGGATGAACATGATCAGTTATTTCGTATCCTGTTTGAACAGTCGGATGACGCCAACCTGCTGCTCGATGATCGAGGGCATTTTTTTGACTGCAACGCCGCAACACTGAACTTGTTGTGCGCGACGACCAAAGAGCAAGTGCTGAATTGCCAACCGGCTGAACTATCGCCGGAATTTCAACCCGACAGGCAACGATCTGCCGACAAGGCCGAGCAGATGATTGGAGCCGCGCTCCGGGACGGGAGCCAGCGGTTTGAATGGATGCATCGCCGTCTGAATGGAACGGAACTGTGGGTTGAAGTGTTGCTCACCGCGATTCCCTGGCAGAACCGGCGCATTTTGCACACCACCTGGCGTGATCTGACCGAGCGACGACGGTTAAAAGAAGCGCTCGCCAGCCGAATCATTGCCTTGACCCGCCCGTTGGATGAGCAAGAGAGTATCGAATTCGAGGATCTCTTCGATCTTGAAGACATCCAGAACCTGCAAGACTTGTTCGCTCAGGCGACCGGCGTCGCGTCGATCATTACCCGGATTGACGGCGTCCCGATCACCCGTCCGAGCAATTTTTGCCGGTTGTGCGAGACCGTGATTCGCAACACCGAACAAGGGGTTGAAAACTGCTATCGTGTGAAGGCGCTCATCGGTCGACACAACTCCAACGGTTCAGTGATCCAGCCCTGTCCAAGCGGTGGTTTGTGGTGTGCCGGAGCCAGTATTACGGTGGGCAGCAAACACATTGCCAACTGGTTGATTGGCCAAGTGCGTGACCAGACCCAGGACGAAAGCTGCATAAGGGAGTACGCCCTGAAGATCGGTGCCGATGAACAGGATCTCATTGAGGCGTTTCGCGAGGTGCCGAGCATGCCCAAAACCCAGTTTGAACAGGTGGCCTCGACGCTGTTTGCGCTGGCCAAGCAGTTATCCACTCTGGCCTATCAGAATGTCCAGCAGGCGCGCTTTATCACCGAACGCCAGCACCATGAACAGCGCATTGAACACCTGGCCTATTACGACGCACTGACGGATCTGCCGAACCGGGCCTTGCTGGCGCAACGGGCGGGACAGGCGGTGGCGATGGCCGCCCGGCAGGGTACCGAACTCGCGGTGCTGTTTCTCGATCTAGATCGCTTCAAGGAAATCAATGACTCGCTGGGTCACCCGGAAGGGGACGAGTTATTAGTCCAGGTAGCGCGACGCCTGCAGGAATCGGTGCGGGAGGTTGACACCGTGTGTCGACTGGGCGGCGACGAATTCGTGCTGTTATTGCCGGAGGTTGATTTCACCGGTGCGCTCTGCGTTGCGGACAAACTGCTGGCGATCTTCCGTAAACCCTTCCTGGTGGCCGGCCATCGCCTGCATACCGCATTCTCGGTCGGCATCGCCCTCTATCCTCACGACGGTGCCAATTTCGACGAGTTATTGAAAAATGCCGATACCGCCCTGTACCAGGCCAAGGGGAACGGTCGCAATACCCGGGTGTTCTACGCGCAGGAAATGAACGTCGCCAGTGTGGCGCGACTGGTGATGGAAACTCAGTTGCGTCATGCGCTCGAAGTGGGTCAATTGCGGGCTTATTACCAGCCTAAGATCCGGTTGGCCGATGGCAAGCTGATGGGCGCTGAGGCACTGATCCGCTGGCATCATCCCGAACGCGGACTGATTCCACCCTATCAGTTTATTCCGGTGGCGGAATCGAGTGATTTAATTGTTTTTCTGGGTGAATGGATGTTGAAAGAGGTCTGTTTGCAGCTGGCGATTTGGCGCAACGCGGGTCTGCTGCCGCTGAGCATCGCTGTCAACCTGGAGTCGCGGCATTTCCGCGAACGGGGGCTGGTCGCCTATATTGAGGGTCTGCTGGAAATTTATGGACTTCCGCCCGAGGCGCTGGAGTTGGAGTTGACCGAATCCACCCTGATCGAAACCAGTACGCAGACCATGGACACGCTGCAAGGGTTAAAACGCTTAGGCGTGGGGTTGGCCATTGACGACTTCGGCACCGGCTATTCCAGTCTCAGCTATCTGAAACGGCTGCCGGTGACGGCGTTGAAGATTGACCAGAGTTTCGTGCGCGATATGGTGGATAACCCCGATGACCGCACGCTCGCCAAAACGATTGTGGTCATGGGTCATAGTCTGGGGTTGCAAGTCGTGGCCGAGGGGGTTGAAACTGAGCAGCAACGGCGTATTTTGCTGGAGCAGGGCTGTGATCTGGCGCAGGGTTATCTCTTCAGTCGACCCTTGTCGGCGGAAGATTTTACCGAATGGCTGATTCGCTCATTCTAAATGGCAGCGGTGTCGAAAAATCATGAACCACGAAATACACGAAGAACACGAAAAAGTTTTATATCGAGCAGAGTGTTATGTTATTCAAGGAGCTATCTTTGATGTTTATCGTGAAATAGGATGTGGATTTTTGGAGGCAGTTTATCAGGAGTGTTTGGAAAAGGAATTTTTTAAGAGAGGTATACCTTTTCGTGCTCAACCGGAGTTGTATCTGAATTATAAAGGTGAGCTTCTGAATCAGACTTATCTGCCTGATTTTATCTGCCATGAGAAGATTATTCTAGAATTGAAAGCGGTTAAAGAAATAGCGCCAGAACATCAGGCGCAAATCGTCAATCACCCCGCCCTAAAGGGCGAGGCTTGTGGTGGATAAAACCGCAAGTCTGGATTGACCAGACTCAGCCCAGAACATCGGGCT
>JAIFNF010000282.1 GCA_020047885.1 Gammaproteobacteria bacterium
ACTCATCTGGCAAGGCTCGTTGCATGGGCGGCCGGGTCGCCACCACCGTTTGAGAGACGAATCCGGTTTGATTGACCAGTCGCTGGCCTTCATCCGTTAACGCAAACTCCACAAAAGCCCGCAGATAGGGATGCTGAAGGTTGGGCGGCGCATACAGGTACAAACGCCGGGCCAGCGCATAGTCTTCGGTGGCGACCGTGAAAGGCGTAGGCAACATCGGCAGTGTGGTCGCGCCGTCGCTCACGGCAACGGCTTGGGCATTGCGTACATAGGGCAGGCCGATAAAGCCAATACCGGCAGCGTCCTTGGCGACCCGGTCGGACAATTCCTCGCTGGATTCCAGGCGTATCGTTTGCTCGTCGAGTTGCGCTTTACCCATCACGAGATGCTGAAACGTATCAAAGGTGCCGGATTTTTCATCGCGGGCGTAGCGATGAATGCGTCCGGACGCTCCGCCGACCTCGGACCAATCCTTGATTTCGCCGGAAAAAATCCGGGCGATTAACTCCTTGGTCAACGTGCGCACTGGATTGGTTTTATTGACAATTACCGCGATGCCATCCAGCCCGACGACATGTTCAATCACCGGAGAGGTCATATCGCCAAACTGCTTGAGCGATTGCGCCTCTTCCGGCTTGACCGGCCGCGACGATGCGCCAATATCCGCTGATCCATCCGCCAGGGCCTTGAAGGCAGTTCCCGAACCATGGGCCTTGATCTCGATAGCGACGGGATCGGTGGCGCGGTCAATCACCCCTTCAATACGCCATTCATTCGGCGCTATCTCAACCCGCCGCACCGTTGACGCCCCTTCCTTTTTCAAAAAAGCCTCGGCGATCGTCGGCAGTAACTCAGCGCCCAGGGTATTGGAGCCTTGAATGCGCAAGACCACCTGGGCCGGAACGACGGGCTTCGCGGCAGTAGGCGGCGCATCTTCGGCAAGAGGCAGTGGCCAGCCCGCCATCAGGGCGCTAATGAAGGCACCGAGGGCCAGAATGATCGCGAGCATAGCGAGTGGCCAGCGGCTTCTGGTGCCTGACGCCGGGATGAAGGCCGGTACCGGATTGACTTCCGGCTTGACCAACAACGAGGGCGCATCATCCAGATGAAACTCTTGATCCAGAACCACGCCCTGAGCCAGCAGATCCCGAATACGCGCTACGGCCTGCTGCATCTCCGGGTCGGCAGCGTCCTCCGCTTCGTTGAGCATCCTTTTCAGATAGCTGGCGTCCTTGCGTAATTGCGTCAGGTGAACCGGTTGCCCATTGAGGCGTTCCAGCCCCTGTTTGATCTTCCAGAGCTGATGCAACAGCTCTAGCCGCAGGGGATCCACTTTCGTTTGAAATACCGGGGTTTCATCAAGATTTTCCGGTGATTGCATGGGTTGCATCACTGCTCCTTCAAAGACGAACTCTTTCAAGTCTGGGGGAGGTTTCCCAGCGTTTTTAGAGAAATTCAGAATAATAAAGAGGGTTTATGAAGCAATGATGAAGACGGTTCGCGGTCGTTCATAAAACTGCAAGGATGATCTGGAAAACCAATATTCTGTCATCATTTTGATGGATGGCCGCCTTCCAGTTCCTACGTTTTCAGGGGTTGAACCCATCAAAATTTGACTGACAGAGCACTATACTTGGCACTGCCATAAACTGAACATTGTGATCCGCAGATGAACGCAGATCAAAATCAGCGAAGACGCTTGGCGACCTTGGCGTCTTGGTGGTTCAAAAGCTGGCATTATCGGTTACGGCTAAAAGGGAATCTGAATGTTGACCCGGGGTTTGGCGGCATAGTGACGACGGGTGAACTGGCGGCGGGGCAGACCGAGCGTTATTTGCCGAATGGCCGGCTCTTCAATCACGGGGTGCCCACGAATTTGGCATGAAGGCGGGCATCCAGATCCCTGGATGATCGCCATGAATGATCCCCCGAATCTGGCCACGGTGCGGGATGACGCCAGTCGCTGGGGCATTGAGCTGATGTTTTCCGACTTCAAAAGTCGCGGATTTCAGTGGGAAGATACCCCGTTACGCGCCGCAGATCGCCGAGATCGGTTGCTGGTGATCATGGCTCTGGCCCTGTTTGGGTGTGTGTGCGTCAGTCCAGAGGAGGCCCGCGATCACCCGACGCCGTTGGAAAAAAAACCAAGAGCAACCGGATCCCGATCATTAGCCCTTTAAAAAGTAACCAGCAATCCCGAGCTTGCGCCGCCCCCAGGATAGCCAGGTATTGATGTGCACCAATAGGTTATAGGCTTGATCGCCGAGCACCACGACCCATCGATGATGGCGCGTCACCTGATCGAGAACATCGCCGTGGATCAGCAGGAAGCGCCGACCGTCCGCGGTTTTATGCACCCATTCGTTGCCGGAGCTGGGGACGGAGCGGATGCGTGCTGGAGGGGAATAACTGGGTGAACAGCAGCGTAGTGATGTCTGCGGTCGGATCCACCTAAAATGCGGTGCCGTGACACCCAATATTTTGCTGCTGGGAGTGGAGCTGGTCAGCGACCGGGAGAGCAAGACGCCAGCCCATGACGCTGCCGAGATGGTGCTGTATCACGCGCTATCCCGCGGCCTGAGTTTCAAAATCAGCCTGGGCAATGTGCTGACTTTGACCCCGCCGCTGATCATCACTACTGCTGAAATGGATGCAGCGCTGGATATTTTGCTGGATATTTTGGAAGAGAGCATCGCGGCCTGCGAATCTGCGCATGGATTTCCGGTGCGTCATTAAATGGCAACACTAAACGGCCAAAGTGAACGACTGATTTAACGATTAAATACAGACCGGAAGAGGAATGCCTTGTGAAAAAGCCGTTTATTCCAGCCGCAATCGTTGCTCTGTCGTTAGGGGTCGCCAGCATGGCTCCGGTCTTGGCGCAAGAACTCCGACTGACCGGATCCGGAGCCAGCTTTCCGTTCCTGATCTATTCCACCTGGTTCAAGGATTTCAGTAAACTGAGTGCGGTGAGCGAAACATCCAAAAGCGCGGTTGGTCAGGGTACCACAGTGCAGTGGCCGAAAAACTTCGTAAAGGCGCCCAAGAACGACGGCGTCACCGCCACCATCAAGCAGACTCCCGGCGCTATCGGCTATATCGAATACGGTTACGCCATCGCCACCAAGCAGCCCATGGCTGTTTTGCAGAATAAAGCCGGCAAGTTCATTGCGCCTGGCGACGAGTCCGGCAAAGCCGCGCTGGCCAGCGCCGAGTTCCCGACCAAACCCCTGCCGGGTTCCAATGCGCCTGATCTGCGCGTTTGGATCTCCGACCCCGCTGGCGAAACGGCCTACCCTATCGCCACTTTTACCTGGATGCTGTTCTACAAGGATCAGGACGACGCCAAAGCCAAGGCGTTGCGCGATCTCGTTGAGTACAGCCTGACCAAGGGTCAGACGATAGCGCCGAAGATGGGTTATATCCCCTTGCCTGACAGCGTCATCGCCTAGGTCAGAAAAGCCGCCGCGCTGATCCAGTAATCCCGCCTGCCGCATAAAGCGAACTGAAGTCGTTGATGCCAACGCCGCCACGGCCTCATGTTCGCTGTCTGCATCGGCAACACCGAAATGATTGACGGGTAACTCATGGCCTCGCATCACTTTGATCATGTTGATCGGTCTGGATCGGTATCTGGCCCGCCGTCCGCCGGCTGATTATGCTTTCGACCGGGGATTTCGCGGCATCGCCTGGCTCAGCGCCGCGTTCATTCTGGCGCTGGTGGCTTACAATGGGAGATTCTGGAGGTCTGTCTGCGGGATACGCGACTGGTGTGGCTGATGCAGCCCGATGGCGCTTATGTGCAAAGCCAGCCGGCGGAAGACGCCACTGGACCCGATGCGATGGGCATTCATGCCTGGCTGATGGATCTGGCCCGCCACCGGGCGTCGGCAGGTTGAGCGAGCGATTCGCCGGCTGCTAACTCGCAGTCGGCCTCTTCAAACCCAATAGATGGTGAAGGTGTGCGAATTTCTTTCGATATCGACGATACGCTGATTTGCGGGCCATCCGTGCCTACTGAACAACACGTCCGCTGGTGGTCGCGCTGGCGGTACCCGGAACGGCTCCGTCACGGCACCCGCGCACTGATGAGCGAGTTGACGCAAAGGGGGTCATCAGCGATATTCGTTGCGACTTTGGTCTCGACTTCGATCCAGAACAGATTGCCGCCCTGCGGTTCCATCTGGATCGGTGTTGCTTGATCAGCACGCGCTGGCAACCCTCCAGCGCCGCCGACCAGTTACGCACGGAGATCAACAATGGCTGCTACTTCGATAGCACTGCCAAGTTCATCATCCATCTGTTCGAGTCGCAGGTGGCCAAGCTCAACGAAACCACGGCGCGAGTTCGCGGTACGCCCGATGACATCGAAGATCAGGTACTTGCGGGACAAGTGCGCGGGCAACACGCACAACTGGGCGGCATCCGCCGGCTGGCAGTGCGGTTGAACCATCATTTCGGTCCAGAACACCGAATGCTACAACGCCTGTGTCGGCGATCGCCGGAATGGTTGAGTGAAATCGACAATGCGGCTTTGCAGGACGTGGCGGAAGAATTCCGTGAACTGGTCGACGATCTATCTGCAACCCAGGAGCGCCAAGTTATTGCAGGAAGAACTGGCCGCACGGCTGGCGGAGCAAACCAACAGTAATCTCTACATCGTCTCCCTCTTTACCGCTCTGCTGCTGCCGCCGAGTCTGATTGCCGGTATCTTCGGCATGAACGTCGTTGGGGGTATTTATTGCGCCTTGCCTTACCGCTACCGGGTTGATCCCACCCGGTTGGAAGCGGAACGCCAGCGTCGGGAATTCGCGCAATGCCAGCAGGCCATCGCCGAAACCCGCATGGATTGGTCTGCCCTCTCGCCCATCCTGGACGATCTCCAGCAACCAGACTGGGGCGATTACTATGTGCGGTTGCGGGTCAAACCCGAGGTCGGCGATCTTAATCTAAACGTGGCGCTGGTCAGTGAAGACCGCGCTGCTCCCTCTAATGAACAGGCTCGGCGCGACCGGGAGATGGAAGAGACCTGGTGCGCCGCCCATCAGGAATCGTTGAAACATCTGGCGAAACGCGGCATTGCCAGTGAATCCCTCCGCGCCCATGCGTCCGGTGAATTGCCGGTGCAATGTGTTCAACCGGAGGCCGTGCAACGCCCCCGTCGGGCGAGGCTGCGGCAATGACAGGAAATTCAGCGATGACCAGCGCTGGGAAGGTATACTGGGCACTGCCATAAACTGAACATTGTGATCCGCAGATGAACGCAGATGAACGCAGATCAAAACCAGCAAAGACGCTTGGCGACCTTGGCGGTTCAAAGAGTCAAGTTATAACGGTGGGCAGTATATTGGGGCGGATCAGGGCACCTGCGCCTCCCTATCGTCACCTGAATTGTAGCGTTGCACGGTGTAAAGAAATGAAGGGTCTATCGCCGAGGAACGGATAACGATCAAGGCCGAATCATCATGTCCAGTGCCGTCAGATCAAGATGCATTTCAAGCGCATCTGCCAGTCGGTTGATGCCATCTTCACGCAGTTGCCGATAATCCGGCGTCTCTCTCACCGCCAGACCCGCCCAGCGTAACAGCGCATCGCGGGCAGAAGCCGTGTCAAACAGTCCATGCAGATAGCTGCCGAGAAGCTGCCCGTCGTTTGACATCGCGCCATCCAGCCGCTCATCGTTGAGTCGAATAGTCGGCTTCTCCAGCGCCGGTCCGGTGCTGACGCCGGCGTGAATTTCGTAACCGGTCACCGGGGCATTCTCCAGCGCCAGCCGACCGTCGACCCGATGCAACTGCTTCTCCGGTTCCAATGTGGTGGCAAAATCCAGCAAGCCCAGTCCAGGACTGCTGCCCGGTTCACCTTCCAGTCCCGCGGGATCGTGGACCCAGCGACCGAGCATTTGGAACCCGCCGCAAATGCCGATGACTTTGCCGCCATAGCGCAGATGACGCCGTAAATCCCGATCCCAGCCCTGTTCACCGAGTCGCTGTAAATCGCTGCGGGTACTCTTACTGCCCGGCAGGATGATCAGATCACTCGGCGGCAGCGACTCGCCCGCTCGTACCCAGCGCACTTCCACCTGGGGATGCAGGCGCAGCGGATCGAGGTCGGTATGGTTGCTGATGCGCGCCAGCACCGGAACCGTCACCCGCAACCGTTCGGCGTCCTTGACCATTGCCAAATCACGGGGCAGGGCGTCCTCGGCTTCCAGATGCAGACCGTGCAGATAGGGCAGAACACCGAGTACCGGCTTGCCGGTCTGGCCGGTCAACCAGTCCAGACCCGGCGTCAACAGGCTCACGTCGCCCCGGAACCGGTTGATGATCAGGCCGGTAATCCGCGCCTGTTCGCTGGGGGACAACAGCGCCAGGGTGCCGTAGAGATGCGCGAAGACGCCGCCCCGGTCGATGTCGCTGACCAGCCAGACCGGGCAATCCACCGCTTCGGCAAAGCCCATATTGGCGATGTCCTTGTCGCGCAAATTAATTTCGGCGGGACTGCCGGCGCCTTCCACCAGCACCATGTCATAGGCGGCGCACAGCCGTTGATAGGATTCCAGCACGGCCTGCATGGCGATGGGTTTGTAGTCGTGATAGCGGCGGGCGTCCATATTGCCAATCGCTTTGCCATGGATGATGACTTGGGCACCGATGTCGGTGTTGGGCTTGAGCAGCACCGGGTTCATGTCGGTGTGCGGTTCCAGAAACGCCGCTTGCGCTTGCACGGCTTGGGCGCGGCCAATCTCGCCACCATCGACCGTGACCGCGCTGTTGAGGGCCATGTTCTGTGGCTTGAAGGGCACGACCTTGACGCCGCGCCGCGCCAGCAGTCGGCACAGTCCGGCGGTGATGACGCTTTTGCCGGCGTCGGAGGTGGTGCCTTGAATCATGAGAGTTTGAGTAGTCATGGCGCTAATTTTTACTGAATTACTGGGTTTTTGGCTACACTTAAAGCCCCTCTACTTCTGAGAGAGGGTTTGGGGTATGAGCTTTTTTGGGACTGGGCGAGAGGAATGTGATGTTAACCGCATTGTTATGCCTTGGGGCGGTGCTGCTCGATCAGCATTGGGGAGAGCCGCGCCGCTGGCATCCACTGGTCGGGTTTGGCGATTTGGCGCGGCGGGTGGAGGCGCTGCTCTATGGATCGCCAGACTTGACTGCCGAAGCGCGTCGCCTCCGGGGTGTTATGGCGGTGATTCTGCTACTGGTTCCCTTTACCGTTGCTACAGGGTTGCCAACCCGATGGCCGCTAATCGGGGTGATCGTGGCGCTGGGATTGCTCTATCTCGCTATCGGCGCACGCAGTCTGGCCGAACATGCCGAGGCGGTGGCGGTGGCGCTGGAGGCGGGCGATTTACCCTTGGCGCGGGAGAAGGTGGCGCTGATCGTCAGCCGGGATACCGATGAACTCGATGAGGAGGGCGTCAGCCGGGCAACGGTGGAGTCGGTGCTGGAAAATGGCTGTGATGCGATTTTCGGGGCGCTGTTCTGGTTCGTCATCGCTGGAGCGCCAGGCGTGGTGCTGTACCGCTTGGCGAATACGCTGGATGCGATGTGGGGTTATCGAAATCAGCGCTATTTAGAGTTCGGCTGGGCGGCGGCGCGCTGGGATGATCTCTTGAACTGGCTGCCGGCGCGGTTGACGGCGCTGAGTTACGTCGCGCTGGGCAAGAGTCCGGCGCAGGGTTGGCGTTGCTGGCGGGAACAGGCACCGACTTGGAAAAGTCCCAATGCGGGGCCGGTGATGTCCGCTGGAGCCGGGGCGCTGGGGCTGGCTCTGGGCGGCCCTGCTCGTTATCACGGCGCGTGGCAGGATCGTCCCGCGTTGGGTGAAGGGCTGGCTCCCCGCGCTGAGGATATTCGCCGGGCGGTGCAGTTAGTGCAGCGGGCGGTGTGGCTGTGGATTGGCGTCATTGCGCTAGGGGGATTGTTCCTTGCTTGAGCATGGCGGTGGCTTGCGGGCAGCGGCGGCTCAGTATGGCATTCCCCTGAGCGACTGGCTGGATCTGTCCACCGGCATCCATCCGCAGGGTTGGCCGGTTCCGCCGCTTCCCCCCACGGTTTGGCAACGGTTGCCGGAAATCGGGGATGGTTTGGAGGACGCGGCGGCGGCGTATTACGGAACATCGCACCTGTTGCCGGTGGCCGGTTCGCAGGCCGCGATTCAGGCTTTGCCCCTACTGCGGGAACGAAGTCGGGTCGGGGTGTTGCATCCCGGCTATGCGGAACATGCTTACGCCTGGCAGCAGGCCGGGCATGAAGTGGCGGCGCTGGCCGTTGATGCCCTGGAGGGCGCGGTGGATCGGCTGGATGTGCTGGTTCTCATCCATCCCAACAATCCCACGGGACAACGCTTTGCTCAGGCGACCTTGCGGGACTGGCGTTCACGATTGGCAACGCGGGGGGGATGGCTGGTGGTGGATGAAGCGTTTATGGATGCGACCCCGGAGGACAGTCTGGCCGGTGAAATGGGGTTGCCGGGACTGATTGTGCTCCGTTCGCTGGGCAAGTTTTTCGGGCTGGCCGGGGCGCGCGTCGGGTTTGTGTTGGCGGGATCGATGGTGCTGGAACGGTTGCAGGAGGCACTGGGGCCGTGGGCGGTCAGTGGTCCAGCCCGCTGGGTCGCGACGCAGGCGCTGAAGGATCGGTGCTGGCAAACGCAAATGCGGGTTGATTTGCGTCAGGCCGGGGAGCGGTTAGGGCAGATTTTGCAGCGGCAGGGATTGCCGGTCGCGGGTGGGACGGCGCTGTTTCAGTGGGTTTCGCTGCAGGAAGCCAAATATTGGCAGGAAGCTTTGGCGCGGCGGGGGATTCTGGTGCGGCGCTTTGCGGATCCGCCAGGATTGCGGTTTGGATTACCGGGTGTGGAATCCGCTTGGCAGCGGTTAGAATTGGCTCTGGCTGAAGTGTCGGCGGAACAGTGACAACAGGTTTGGAGAACTGAATCATGGCTTTGAACTATCAGCAACACTGGATTAGCGAGCATGACTATCTGGAAGGCGAGCGTATTAGTACGATCCGGCATGAATATATCGATGGCGATGTTTATGCCATGGCCGGAGCGAGTAAAAATCATAATCGAATTGCCGCGAATGTTCTTAGAAAATTGGGTGAGCATTTGGAAAATACGCCGTGTGAGCCTTTTTCATCGGATATGAAAGTCAAGGTTGGAAAAAATTATTTTTATCCTGACGTGATCGTGGTGTGTGACGATAAAACCGAAGCTGAGTATTACACTGAATCACCGATTATTATTGTGGAAGTACTCTCACGGTCAACACGCCAAACGGATCAATCTTTGAAGCGTTTAGCCTATCAAAACCTGCCCAGTCTTCAGGAATATGTGCTGATTGAACAGGATTTTGTCGATGTTGAAATCTGTCGGCGGGATCGTTATTGGCAATCGGAACATTATTATCTCGGTGATGAAGTCTATTTTGCGGCTATTGATCTACGCTTGCCCGTCGAAGTGCTTTATGCACGGGTGATAAATGACGATATGCGGGAATTGATAGCCCGCCGCAATGAGGCATTGAATAAGAATGAGTAATGGCGAGGTGTATCTGGTTGGCGCAGGTCCTGGTGATCCCGAATTGCTAACTATAAAAGCGCTGCGATTGATGAAGCAGGCGGATGTTGCGGTCTATGACCGGCTGATTGGCCCGGAAATTCTGGAGCTGCTGGAACCGCAAACCGAGCGCATTTTTGTCGGTAAGAAACCCGATCATCACACCGTGCCGCAGGAGGATATTAATCAATTGCTGGTGGAATTGGCGCGGCAAGGAAAGCGGGTATTGCGGCTGAAAGGCGGCGATCCGTTTATTTTCGGGCGAGGCGGTGAGGAAATTCAGACGCTGATGGCAGCGGGCATTCCGTTTCAAGTAGTGCCCGGCGTGACGGCGGCAGCAGGTTGCGCGGCTTATGCCGGCATTCCACTGACCCATCGGGATTATGCGCAGATGTGCGTGTTTGTGACCGGGCATTTACGGGATGGAACCCTCGATTTGAACTGGCCGGTGCTGGCCCAACCACATCAGACCGTGGTGTTTTACATGGGGCTGAAGAGCGTCCGCCAGATTTGTGAGCAGTTGCTGGAACATGGTGTTTCGCCGGAAATGCCGGCAGCGCTGGTGGAACAGGGCACCTTGCCGGGGCAGCGGGTGTACATCGGCACGGTGACGGATTTGCCGGGACGGTTGGCCGGGGCGCGTTCACCGGCCTTGCTGATTGTTGGGGAAGTGGTGAAGCTGCATCCACAACTGGCTTGGTTTCACCCGGTACATTTACCACTCTCGCGGAAAATCTGATGACGATCACCTCCTATTTTGCAAAAGACCTGTTCCAGGGCAAAACCGTTTTTATCACCGGCGGTAGCAGCGGCATCAACCTGGGCATTGCCCGCAATTTCGCGGCGGTGGGCGCGAATCTCGGCATTGTCGGTCGGTCGCAGGACAAGCTCGATGCCGCTGCTGCTGAATTGCAGGCGCTCGGCGCACGCGTTTCAACTCATTCCGCTGATGTGCGCGACTACCCGGCGCTGGAAGCCGCCATGTTGGGTTGCCGGGAGGCATTAGGACCGATCCATACGCTGATTTGCGGGGCGGCGGGCAACTTCCCGCTAGCGGCAGAACAGATCAGCCCGAACGGCTTCAAGTCAGTGATGGACATTGACCTACTCGGTTCCTTCCACACCTGTCGGGCGGCGTTTCCGCAACTCAAGGAAACCCGTGGCAACATCATTTTCATTTCCGCTGGCCAGGCGTTCATGCCCTACGCTTTCCAGGTCCATGTCGGCGCGGCCAAGGCCGGCATCGATCAGATGATGCGCAATCTGGCGCTGGAATGGGGTCGGTTTGACATTCGCTGCAACAGCATCGCGCCGGGGCCGATTGAAGGGACTGAGGGCGTCCGCCGGTTGGTGCCGGCCGGCAGCGCCGATAAGCTGAAAAAAATGATTCCGCTGGGTCGGTTTGGCACTCCGGATGATATTGGCCAACTCAGCGTATTTCTGGCCTCGCCGCTGGCGTCGTACATTACCGGAACGTTGATTGTCGCGGATGGCGGCCAGAATCTGCCCGGCTCCGGGGCGTGGACGCAACTGATCATGGCGGACATGGCGAAGGCGGGGAACCAGGGATAGGGAGTTTATGCAAGCAGACAGGTACAATGGGCTATATCGTTTTTCAACCTGATTTCCAACATCCCGAACCACCCCGTCGCTGCGCGCCACCCCTCCTTGGCCAAGGAGGGGAATCATGTGGTCGGAGATCATTGGGAATGGCCAGACAATTCTTTTATTTTCCGCGATTTTCGAGGACTTTCCAGATGCGCTATGTCAGCACCCGGGGCGGTATGGCCCCTGCCACGTTTTCCGATATTCTGCTGGGCGGCTTGGCTCCGGATGGTGGTCTGACCCTCCCGGAGGCGTATCCGACCCTGGCTCCCGGCGAATTGGCCGGTTGGCGTGGTTTGTCCTACCCGGCATTGGCGTTCGCCATTCTGCGCAAGTTCGCTGACGATATTCCCGCCAATGACCTGCGGGCGCTGATCAATAAAACCTATACCGTCGAAGCATTCCGCACCGAGGCCATTACGCCAGCGATGCCGTTAAGCGATGGGGTGTGGCTACTAGGTCTGTCCAATGGGCCGACGCTGGCGTTCAAAGACATCGCTCTACAATTGCTGGGCAATCTCTTTGAGTACGCTTTATTGAAAACCGGCGGTCATTTGAACATTCTGGGGGCGACTTCCGGCGACACCGGCTCCAGCGCCGAATACGCCCTGCGCGGCAAGCGTGGTATCCGGGTCTTCATGCTCTCGCCGCATCAGAAAATGAGCCGGTTTCAGACCGCGCAGATGTTTTCGCTGCCCGACCCCAATATTTTTAATATCGCGGTGTGTGGAGTGTTCGATGACTGTCAGGACGTGGTAAAAGCGGTCAGCAACGATGCGGAATTCAAGGCTCGCTACGCGATTGGCACAGTCAATTCAATCAACTGGGCGCGAGTAGCGGCGCAGATTGTCTACTATTTTAAGGGCTGGCTGGCAGTGACCACCCGCGATGATCAGGAAGTATCTTTCGCAGTCCCGTCCGGTAATTTTGGCAATATCTGCGCCGGTTATATTGCGAAGCGTATGGGTTTGCCGATCCGCCGTCTGATTCTCGCGACCAATGAAAATAACGTGCTGGATGAATTTTTCCGCACTGGTATTTACCGGGTGCGGGCAACCGACCAGGTGGCGCAGACCAGCAGTCCGTCGATGGACATTTCCAAAGCGTCAAATTTTGAGCGGTTTATCTTCGACGCGGTGGGGCGCGATCCTGCCGTGGTGCGCCAATTGTGGCGACAGGTGGATACGCAGGGCTATTTCGATCTGTCCAACACACCGTATTTCCAGACCGTGCAGGAATCCGGTTTTGTCACCGGTTCCAGTAACCACCAGAACCGGATGACGACGATTCGCCGGGTTTACGCCGAATCCGGAAGGATCATGGACACCCATACGGCGGATGGCGTGAAAGTGGGGCTGGAATACCGCGAGGAGGGGGTGCCGCTGATCTGCCTGGAAACTGCCTTGCCCGTCAAATTTGAGGACTCGATTATCGAGGCGCTGGGCCGGTCCCCGGAATGTCCGCCGGGTTATGAAAATATCGAGGCTTTGCCACAACGTTTTGAAATTATGGATACGGATGTGGCCGCGATTAAGGCGTATATCATCGCGCATACCGGTTGAGTTATGGATATTAGAGTTGTTCATCAATAAAATCACCTAGATTATTGAACTAAAAATGAGTTTTTGAGGTTCCAGAGGCCGGCAGCGGCAAAAATAAAGTCGTCGGCTAATTGCGTCAGGTGGTTTCTCAA
>JAIFNF010000315.1 GCA_020047885.1 Gammaproteobacteria bacterium
CTTGAATAATTCAAAGTCCAACCCGTTCTTCTTCCCGGTATTGGAGACATCATCCAGCAAATCCGGCATCTCCGTACCGGTCGGCAACTGCCGCAACATCACCGACAAATCCGCCTCCATCTGCGCCAACTGCGCCCGGAACGCCTCCAGATTCGCCGCCACCCGCTGCTTCTCCACAAACTCCTGGCGCAGCTTCTGCTCCTCATTCGTGACCGTCTCCAACTGCACCAACTGATCGCTGGTGAAAAAATAATACCCGGCCCCCAGCACCACCGCGATCACGATCACCGCCAACACCAGCTTGCCAGGCAGCGGCCAGTCGCCCGCTTCCTGCAGATTAATATCGCTCAGATTGAGTTCCGACAGATTCATTTCTTCCCCCCCGCATCCTCATCAGGCTCAAGTTTCAGCGGAATGGTCAGCTCAAACACCCGTGCCTGCACGTTATTCACCTCGCGGGTCTGAATCACTTGCAATGCCGGCTCGCCAAACAGCTTCGAGGCTTTCACCTCACGCATGAATTCGGAAATGATCAAATCGGAACGGGCCGTGCCATTCAGCTTCACCTGCGCACCGGTCACATTAAACGACGTCAGAAAAATATCCTCGGGAAGCAACCGAACCAGATCATCCAGCATCCGCACCTTGCCCGGTCGACTCACCTGCAGCTTCTGAATCACGTTAATCCGCTCGACCAGCCGGTTTTTAGTTTTCTGCAACTCCGCCAACTCCTCAGCGGCCTTCTTCAACCGGGCAATCTCACCGCGCAAATATTCATTACGCTGCTGCTGAAACTCAATGCGGCCAGCGATCTCGGTATGTACCAGATACACGATCCCCACCGCCAGCAACGCCGCAATGACCAGCATCGTGATCAGTTCTGTTTGCCGTTGCGTGCGGCGCAACTCACGCCAAGGCAATAAATTGATGCGCGTCATGCGTCCAGACTCCTCAGGGCCAGCCCGGTCGCGACCGCCAGCAACGGCGCATCGCGCATCAGGGCGCTACTGTTCACCCGCGCCGCGCTCCCCATGTTTTTAAAGGGATTCGCCACCAACGTCGTCATCCCCAGCACATCCGCCACCACCCGATCCAACCCCGGCAGCATCGCCCCACCGCCCACCAGCACCAGGTTATCCACCGTATAGTGACCGGAAACAAATTGATCGGAAGAAAAGAAGAACTGCAACGCATGGCCAATCTGTTCCGCCAGCATCTGCTTGAACGGTTCCAGCACCATCGGGGCATAATCATCGGATACCTGACCGCTGCGCTTGGCGCGCTCGGCCTGATCCCGCGACAGACTGTACGCATCCGCGATCCGCGAAGTCAGCAGATCACAACCAAAACTCTGCTCGCGGCTGAAAATGATCTGGTCTTCCCGCAACACATACAGATTAGCAATGGACGCGCCGATATCAATCAACGCCGTCAGACTGTCACCCGCCTTACTCAGCGTCACCCCGCCCTCATTCCCGCCATCATGCGACAAACCATCCATCACCAGCCGGAACGTGTTTTCCAGGACATAAGCCTCAACATCCACCACCACCGGGGTCAGCCCCGCCGCCTTAATCGCCTCTTCCCGCATATCCACATTCTCCTTGCGGGTCGCCACCAACAAAATATCCTGCTGATCGGGACTACTGGACGACCGCCCCTTCGCCTGGAAATCCAGATAAACTTCCTCAACCGGATAGGGAATATATTGCGCCGCCTCAATCGCGATATTCGCCTCAATATCGCTTTCCTTGAATTCAACCGGCATCGGCACGATACGATTAATCACACTGGAAGTCGGCACTGCCACCGCCGCCCGGCGCGTCCGGGTTCCGGCATTGCGACAGACCCGTTTGATAATCTCACCGATGGCCTCCGGATCCGCGGGATTGCGATCCTCCATCATCCCCTCGCCTAGCGACTCCATCGCGAACGCCTCAACCCGAAACCGCGACCCGGAACGGCTCAATTCGATCACCTTCACCGCCGAAGGACTGATGTCAATACCCAGCATGGGTTCTTTACGCTTGAACAAAGCCAAGATACGCTCCCTCCCCCCAGTTTAGAATGGACGAATCAAATCCACAGTAGTCATGTTTTGAATATAGCAAACCGCCGGGCTTCCCACATCGGGAATTTTCACCAGCGGCCCGCATCTGATGGTCTGAATCTACCGGAGCCTGCCCATGCCCCATCGCGACGCCCCCCGACTTCGCATCCTGCTGACCCAAGAATGCGCCCGACTGATGGCTGAAGAAGGCCTGACCGATTTTCGCTCCGCCAAGCGCAAAGCTGCGCAGCGACTGGCCGTGACTGACCAGCGGCTGTTGCCGGATAATCGGGAAATCGAACAGGCGCTGCTCGATTACCAGCGGCTGTTTCAGGCGGATCGTCAACCGCAACGCTTGCAAAACCTGCGGGAAGCGGCGCTCGAGGCCATGCGCTTTCTGGCCAACTTCCGACCCCGGCTGGTGGGATCGGTGCTGAGCGGCGCTGCCGGCCCGGATACGGCGATTCAACTGCATCTGTTCGCCGACACACCCGAGGACGTCGCGCTGTTTCTGATGAACCAGCGCATCCCCTTTGAAACCGGTGAACGCCGCCTGAAACTCAGCAACGGCGAACCGATCACCCTGCCGGTGTTTCGCTTCAGCGCGGGCGATCACGACCTGGACCTCACCGTGTTTGCGCCACTGGCGGAACGGGAAGCGCCGCGCAGCCCGGTGGACGGCCGACCCATGCGCCGAGCCGGACTCGCCGACCTGGCGGCCTTGCTGGCTGAATCCCAAGCATGAAATTTACGCCGCCGGACGCTGTGGATGGGTCTCAATAAAGTGTTTGAGCACCAGTTTGAGTTGCAGCGCCTTCTGATCATGGCCCCGGTGGCGCGCGTCCTCAATGTCATCAAGAATAATCCGCTTGATCATCGGCACGCCCTCCTCGGTATGGACTAAGTAACTGCCCAGCTCCAGAGCGGCGATCTCGGGCAAATGCTCGTGTTCAGCAATGGCCTCGATCTCTTCCTCAGTCAAGTCACTTAACTCTACGCAATCTTCATAAGATAACATGATGTATTCTCCTGAGTCGCTTACCAAGTTTGTTGTCTTATTTTGCGGGTACGCCAACTATAACAGCGAACCCGTTCACCTTCGGGTCTACGGGCTAAGGTTAAACCCGGCAACCCGTCCAGACAAGCTTAAATCGCAAGGTCTTCGTCGAAAATTCACCCGACCACGATTTCCCGTAATGGCCGTCATGGTTTTTCCTTATTTACGATCGAGGGCATTACTCGCTATCTTTCGTCGCCTTTAAGGGCGGAAAAATTATAGGCTGGATTAAGAATAGCCCTTGATTGAACGCGGGTAGCCGCGAAGAACACGGAAAATCGATAACCACCACAGGATCGAGGGTCGGTCTACCACCGTCCGACCAAAGCGCAGCACGCGCGTGCCCCAACCTGCACACTCGATAATCCCATAACCAGAATCTTCCGGTCTTCGCGGCTCACCCAGTTTTCCCGGCATGGATTCCCATCCCCCGGCGCGGTATCATCGCCCTTCAACCTGAATAGTCGGCCTCCCGAACCACCCCGTCGCTTCGCGCCACCCCTCCTTAGCCAAGGCGGGGAATCCGGAAGTCTGGTGATCCTTGGGAAAGGCTCTACAGGACTTTGCCCTTCACGACCGCGACGCTCTGCCTTAACATGACCGCTGACCCTTCTGCCCTGTCCCATGCTGATTCCGCCTCGCCCTGCGTCGGGGTTTGCGTGATCAACTCGCAAACGCACCTGTGCGAAGGCTGTTTCCGCACCCTGGATGAAATCGCCGGTTGGTGGGACTACGCTCCGGAACAGAAGCACACCGTGCTGGCTCAACTGGACGACCGACTGACGCGCATCCTCGATGGCACATTCCCTGACTGAAAAGCGATAGAACCTACCATGCCGCTGACCCCGCCGGTCCCCCGCCGCTTACTGCATCAACGCACCGTCCAATGCCAGGGCTATCAGCGCGATGATGATCTCTGGGACATCGAAGGCCGGATGACCGATATCAAGACCTATGCGTTTCCCAATGAAGATCGCGGTGGGGCCATTCACGCCGGGGAGCCGCTGCACGATATGTGGATCCGGCTGACCGTTGACGATGATTTTCTGATTCACGACGCCGAAGCCCGCACCGACGGCTCACCGTTTGGCCTGTGTCCAGCGATTACCGAGCGTTACCGGCAACTGATTGGCGTGCGCATTGGGCCAGGATGGTCGCTGAAATTGCGGGAACTGTTCGGCGGCGTCAACGGCTGCACCCACCTAACCGAATTGCTGGGACCGATTGCCACCACGGTTTTCCAAACGGTCTACGGCCAGCGCTACGACCAGGAAGACGCCAAACCGGCGGCTGAACGAACCCCGCCGCCAGTGCTGAATACCTGCCATGCCCTGGCCAGCGACGGTTCAGTGGTGAAAAAGCGCTGGCCCCAGGGCTATACCGGCACAGCGGCGCTGCCTGCGCATCTGCTCGATGATTGCCTGACGTGATCCCTACTCCAGCCCAACGTGAGAATTTTAGCCACGGAAAAACACGGAAAAAACACGGAAATTCTTTGGTAACCGTTCAGTACCTCACCTTTAGCAGAGGTGAATGCTTACATTCTTTCTTTTTCTTTCTTTCTTTTTCTGTGTCTTTCCGTGTCATTCCGTGGCTAATGTCTGGAATGATGTTCAATACCCGGTATCGTCTTTTCAGCGCACCAGTTGATTGAGGTCGAAAATCGGCAGCAGAATCGCCAGCACGATCACTAGCACCACGCCCCCCATCACTAGAATCAGCATCGGCTCGAAAATCCCCAGTAGGGCGGCAATTAACGTCTCGGTCTCCCGCTCCTGCTGCACCGCCGCCCGTTCCAGCATATTTTCCAATCGACCACTGGCCTCGCCGCTGGCGATGAGCTGAACGGTCATCGGCGGGAAATAGCCACTGTTACTAATCGCCTTTTGCAGACTGGCTCCCTCTTTCACTCGCGCCGCTGCCTGTTCCACCGCTTCCCGCATCGGCAAATTGCTCATCACCTGGGCGGAAATCCGCAGCGCTTCCAATACCGGAACGCCGCTGGCCATCAGAATGCTGAACGTGCGGGCGAACCGGGCAGTATTCGCCCCCCGCGTTAACCGGGCGATCAACGGTAATTTCAATAGCGCCTGATGCACTCGCCGTTTAAACCCAATCCGGCGCAGCGCATAAACCCAACTGACCGCGCCGGCTGCCAAAGCGCTCAGCACCAGCCAGCCGTATTCGCGCAGAAAATCACTGACCGCGATCAAGCCCCGGGTCAGCGCCGGCAACTGCTGATTCAAACTGCTGAACACCTGGACCACTTGAGGCACCACATAAGTCAGCAAACCAGCCACGACCAGAATCGCCACGGTGGTCAGCAACAGTGGATAGAACAGTGCCAAGCCGACTTTCTGGCGCATCTGCTGACGCGCCTCGGTGTAATCGGCCAGTCGCTCAAACACCACATCCAGATGACCGGACTGCTCACCGGCGGCCACCGTCGCCCGGTACAGTTCCGGGAATACCGTGGGAAAATCGCGCAAGGCGGTGGCCAGGGTATGCCCTTCCAGCACCCGGGCGCGTACCGCCAACAGCAAACCGCTCAACCGGGTACGTTCCGCCTGCCGGGCGACCGCGCCCAGTGCCTCCTCCAACGGCAGACCGGAACCGACCAGGGTCGCCAACTGGCGAGTGATGAGGGCTAAATCGGTGGCGCTAATGTGCGGACGGAAGAATTGGCGGCTGCGGCTGCGTTCCTGACTGGCGACTTCTTCAACGCCCAGCGGATTCATCCCGCGCTCGCGCAACAACTGGCGAGCCATGCGCGGGGTATCGGCTTCGATCAAGCCCTTGCATTGGCGACCGCGTTCATTCAGGGCGGCGTATTGGAAGGCGGGCATGGGAATTTAACCGGAGGCGGGAGGCAATGGAACCTCCGGACATTCAATAATCCCCACCAGAATTCTGAAAATCATTTCAACATCTTCGGGAACCGTGTAGCTGTGCATATCCTTGACGATGGATTTTTTACGCCGGTTCAACACGGCAAATCGCCACACTTCGCCAATAGTCACCGCGCCATATAAAAACTCACTCCCCTCATCCTCATACTGATCTAGGGCGATTAATTCCGCTGCCAATTGGTTAAACCCCCGATCAATATCGCCTTTTTTCGCCTCGATCACCACTAGTTCCTGCCGGGCGCGGATTAAATAATCCAGATAACCACTCAATCGATCATTCACATCCAGAGGATATTCGACACTGATTCTGGACTCGGTCGCTTTAGCCACTTCAAATAAAACCGGCGCGACCAGAAATTCCCGTTTGGCGGCTTCGGAGTCCAGACTGATTTTCGGTAAAACCTGATAATAATTGCTCTTCAGCCGGTTAATAGAGCTGACATCACAGTGTTCTGCCTTGGGTAAATTAATGACCTGTAAAGCGTAGGAATAACCTAATTCACCGACGATTTCCTCAACGGGATTCGGCAACTCAAAATAATCCTTGAAGGTATATTTTCTGCCTTCCTTAAAAACTGATCGCTTCATCGCAACAAACTCCTTTAGCCTCAATCTTCCCGCGTGACCCGCACCAGTTCGGCCAGTGCGGTATCCCCAGCCAGCACGCGCCGCCGACCATCGTCATTAATGCTCGGCGTCAACTGGCGAGCGTGGTGATCCAGATCCTGTTCGCCATGCCCTTCATGAATCAGCGTCTGCATCTCGTCATCCACCACGACCAGTTCAAAAATGCCGGTGCGACCCCGGTAGCCGGACTGATTGCAGCGCTCGCAACCCACCGGCGCATAGAGCGTGGGCGGCGTCGCCGGGTCTATCCGTAACACGTCACAATCCGCCAGCGCCGCCGGATACGGCTGTTTACAGTGAGGACAGAGTTTGCGCACCAGCCGCTGTGCCAGCACGCCAATCAGCGACGAGGAGAGCAAAAACGGTTCAACGCCCATGTCGCGCAACCGGGTCATCGCGCCCACCGCGCTGTTGGTATGCAGGGTCGATAACACCAGATGACCGGTCAACGACGCCTGTACGGCAATTTCCGCCGTCTCCAGATCGCGAATTTCGCCCACCATCACCACATCCGGATCCTGACGCAGAATCGCCCGCAAACCCCGCGCAAACGTCATCTCCACCTTGGTATTGACCTGCGTTTGGCTGACGCCATCCAGGTAATACTCAATCGGATCTTCCACGGTCATAATGTTGCGCTTGCGGTCGTTCAACTGGATCAGCCCGGCGTACAGCGTCGTAGTCTTGCCGGAACCGGTCGGTCCCGTGACCAGCAGAATGCCATGTGGCCGGTGAATCAACTTCAACAACCGCGCCTCGCCCTGGGGTTCCATGCCCAGATGCTGCAAATCCAGCCGGCCTTCGCGCTTGTCCAGCAGCCGTAACACCACCCGCTCGCCATGTCCGGTCGGCAGGGTGGATACCCGCACATCGACCGGTCGACCGGCGACTTTCAGGGAAATCCGCCCGTCCTGCGGCAAGCGCTTTTCCGCAATATCCAGATGCGCCATGACTTTGACCCGCGAGACTAGCAACGGCCCAATCGCCCGTGGCGGTTGCAACGCCTCGCGCAGCACCCCGTCCACCCGGAAGCGCACCAGCAGCCGGCTTTCAAACGCTTCAATGTGAATATCCGAGGCATTTTCCTTAATCGCTTCGGTCAGCAGCGCGTTAATCAGGCGAATAATCGGCGCATCGTCGGCGCTTTCCAGCAAATCTTCCGGTTCGGGCAGACTCATCGCGACCTGATTGAGATCAATATCGTCGCCGAAGTCATCCATCATCCGCTGTGCGCCGTCGCTGTCGCCCTCGTAGGCGTCTTGCAACAGGCGTTCAAACCGGTCAGCGGGTACCGTCACAGGCCGCAGCGGGGCGTGCAAATGGCGGCGCAATTCGGCCAGACTGCGGGCGCTGACACCGGGGCGGCAGGCAATGCCGATCCCGCCTTCGCGTTCATCCAGGACCAACACCCCATGCCGCTTGGCGAAGGCGTAGGGTAAGCGCCGGATCAGCAACGGCTCGCTGGCAGCGCTGAGTTCCAGCTCGATGCTCATCGGTTATTAAATCCAAAATCTGTTGATTCCACCACCGGCGGTGGGGGCGGTGGCGGTTCCGGCTTGAAGGGTGAGGACAGATCCAGAATAGTTCCCTCGGCCTTGACTTCCGCTTGCGGCTTCAAGAGCGGCGGCTTCACATCCGACAACAGATAATCCCCCCGCTCGCGGGCGGCAAATTGCTGGTCGCGAATGTAGCTGTACTTGTCGTTGGTATGCAGCGTTCCCTGCGCCGCGTCACGCAAAATCACCGGATGCAGAAACACCATCAGATTGCGCTTGAGTTTGGTGGTGTCGCGATAGCGGAATAAATTACCCAGCAACGGCACATCGCCCAGCAACGGCACTTTCTTCGCGCTCTCGGTCAGTTGATCGTCAATCAGTCCGCCCAGCACCAGAATTTGCCCATCCTCCACCATCACGATGGTTTTAATCGAACGCTTGTTGGTGGTCGGCCCCTGCGTCGCGGTGTTCGCGGAGGGTGCCAAGCTGGACACTTCCTGCTCGATCTCCAGCTTGACGGCATTCCCCTCGTTGATTTGCGGCTTGACCTTGAGTTTGATGCCCACGTCATCACGCTGGATGGTCTGGAATGGATTGCTGAAGGTATTGGTGTTGGTGTTCGACCCGGTGGTGTTGCCGGACGTATAACTGCCGGTCACGAAGGGCACGTTCTGGCCGACCACGATTTCCGCCTCCTCGTTATCCATGGTCACGATGGTCGGCGTCGACAACACATTGGTGTCGGCGTCCTTGGCCAGGGCGCTGATCAGTGCGCCGAAGGGGTTAGCACCGCCGAAATCGCCCACCGCCATTTGCATCCCCTGCGGCAGAGTGGCGTTGGACAGCGCGGCGGCACTCGCTGCCGGATTGTCACTGCTGCTACCACTGTTGGCCAGCGCCGCCAGCCCGAGGATATTGGCGAGTCCGGTCGCTTCGGTGCCCAGATTGGTGAAGCCGATCAGGCTATTTCCGTAGGAGACCCATTGCACCCCCAATTCCGCGGTTTTTTCCGCCGAAATCTCGGCAATCACCGCCTCCACCAGCACCTGGGCGCGACGGACATCCAGTTGGGCAATCACCGAGCGTAACGACCGAATGAGATCGGGCGGTGCGGTAATCACCAGCGCGTTAGTCGATTCATCCGCCTGAATATCGACCAAACCGCCTCCGCCGCTACTGCTGGGACTACCGCCAGGCGGCGCACCGGGTTGACCGGGTATCGGCGCATTACGGGCGACTTCGTTGCTCAGACTTTTACTGACCCCTTGCAGGACCGTCTGCAAATCCTTGGCCTTGGCGTAGCGCAGGTAAACCACCTGGGTATTGCCGCCGGCATCGACTGGCGTATCCAGATGGGTAATCAGGGTGCGCAATCGCACCCGCGAGGCCTTGTCGCCGCTCAGGAGAATGCTGTTGGTGCGCTCATCCGCGACCATCCGCGCCGGCGTACCGACGCCCGCAGCCGGATCAGCCCGCGCCTTGCCCTGTTCCAGCGCCGTCAGTACCCGCACAATCTCAGTGGCCGAGGCATGCCGCAGCGCCACAATTTCCACTTCCTCATTACTGGCCAAGTCGATGCGGCCAATAATGCTGGCGATACGCTCAACATTCGCAGCGCTGTCAGAAATGATCAGCACATTGGTGGGGGTGTAGGCGGCCAGATGACCCTGTGGGGGAATCAGTGGGCGCAGGATCGGCACAATTTGCGCTGCCGAGACGTTCTGCACCTGGATCACCCGCGTCACAATCTGGTCGGCTTCGACCCGGCTCTGTGGATCAATGGTCGGCACATTTTCCTGCTTCGCCCCGGCGGCGGGAACGATTTTAATGGCCTTGGCACCGGGCACTGCGGCAAAACCGTGGACGGCCAGCACCGCGAGGAACACTTCATAGAGTTCCTTCTCATCCATCGGCTTCGAGGAAATGATCGTCACCCGACCCTTAACCCGTGGATCGACAATGAAATTTTTACCGGTCAACACCGACATGCTTTCCACCAGGGCGTTGATGTCGGCGTCCTTCAAATTCAGCGTGACCGGAGCCGCCAGCACGGGCAGCGTCAGCCAGGACCCGAGCAGCAACGCCCAGGCCAGGCGGCGCAGGGGTCGGCAGTGAACAGTCAGCCGTTGATTAAGCCAGTGGATCATGAGCCATCCAGAGTAAAGGTGATAGGAACCTCAGCGCCATTGCGTAACACCCGCACGTCGATGCGGCTGGCGCTCATCAGTTCTTGCAGGATCGCCAGGCCCTGGGCAGGGCTGCTCAGGCGCGTCCCATTAATTTCGGTTAACACATCGCCGCCTGTCAAACCCAGTTGCTGAAACAGTTGCCGGTCACGACCGGGCCGCAGGCGAAAGCCGACAAACTGGCCATTTTGTACATAGGGACTGGCGAAGGCGATATCTTCCAGCGCCTGCGGTCGATTCGCGACTTCACCCCGCAAACGCCCGGCAATCGCGCTGGCGTTGATGACCTGCGGCTCACTGGACGTGGTCGGTTCGGAAGCCGGTTCCATCCCCGGTCCCGGTGGGACAGCGGAGACCGGCGGCGCTGGAGCCAGCACCGGACGGTTGGGATCATCGAGCTTGGGCAGCTTGAGTGCTTCCTCGCGGCCACCGCGGGAGACAATCACCTGATCGCGCTCAATACGCTCCAGGCGGGCGCTACCCGGCAACGCTTCACCGATCCGGTAGCCGCGCTCCAGGTTATTGCCCTCGGCAATCAGCGCCAGCGCCGGGTTGCTGCCCCGTTCAGCGAAAAAAGTACCAACTAGGCGCAAATTGAGCGGCGTAGTGGGAATGGCCACCGGCGGCGGCGGCCCGGGTCGTTGACTCTCGGCCTTGCCAAACAAATGCCAAGCGCTGATCGCGGCCACATCCGCTGACGGTTGGGGCGTAGGGCTACCCGGAATCACCGGTACCGAAGGGGGAACCTGCCCGGTCAGCGTTGGTGAATCACCCGCCAGCAGCGCCAGCGTCAAGCCCGCCAGCGCGTAGGCCAGCGCGATCACCAGCAAGGCGTTGACAGCGATAACCGCCAGACGCAACCCGGTCTCGGCAGGGGGCAGCGACAAGCGCAGGCGTTGCATCAATGCCGGCCACGGGGACAGTGCAGGTAATATGAAATTCACCCAAGATCAATTCAGGTTGGAATTTTTGACAGTCATAGCATTCAGCATACCAAAAATCCGGCGCGGCCCACCCGGCTTTTTGCGGATCACGCTATTAACCGTGACTGCGCGCTAGTGCCGACGTGATAGCCGTGACCGGAGCAATGGCCGGTTTGGCGCGCACCCCAATCACCCGCCCGGACTGCGGCGGTCGCGGTAACTGAATGTGCTCGGCCATGACTGCGCCCAATCGATCCAGTACTGGCAGGGGCATGGACACGCTGTGCCGTTCAGCCAGATCGACATGGATCACCATCAACTCGGTTGTGGCCGACAGGAAGCCTCGCTTGGCGTGGTAGAGGCGATGAAAATAGTGCAGGCGCTTGCTGTCAAATCCGAGCAACTGGGTGGTAATGCGCATCGGATCAGCCGCCACCAGTTCCCGTTGATAATTGACGTGAGTTTCTACCACGAAAGCCGAACATTGCTGGCTCTCGCGATAATCCCGCCCCATCCCCAGATGGTCCATGAAAGCGTCGGTGGCCTGGTCGAACGCCAGCACATAGTAGGCCACGTTCATGTGGCCGTTATAATCAATCCACTCGGGCGGCACAACGCCGGTGTACAGGCACAGGGGGGATTCGATCCGCATTTTGAGATGTCGTCGCGTTTCGTAAAAACGCGGTACGCTACCTGCTTTTGCCACGTTGCGCAACGTTAAAACCTTGGAGATGGGAAACCATGGCGATGGGACGGGTATTGATTATCGCGGGTTCGGATTCGGGCGGCGGCGCCGGAATTCAAGCCGATTTGAAAACCGTGACGGCGCTAGGTGGTTACGCAGCGACCGCGATCACCGCGTTGACAGCGCAGAACACGCTGGGGGTGTTCGGCATTGTTGGCGTTGAACCGGCGTTTATTGCCCAGCAAATGCGGCTGGTGCTCGACGACATTGGCGCTGACTGCATCAAGACCGGCATGTTGCACAACCCGGCGGTCATTGAGGCGGTGGCCGCGACGCTGGAGAGTTCGGCGGCGGGGATACCACTGGTGGTCGATCCGGTGATGTACGCCAAGAGCGGCGATAGTCTGCTCGATCCGGCCGCACGGGATACGCTGATCCAGCGCCTGTTGCCCCGCGCCGCGCTCATCACGCCGAATGTTCGCGAAGCGGAGGCACTGAGTGGGCTGACGATTCGGGAACCGGACGATCTGGCGGCTGCCGCCTGGCAGTTGCTGGAACTCGGACCTGTGGCGGTGCTGGTCAAAGGCGGACATTTATCGGGTGAAACCGTGACCGACTGGCTGGTCTGGCCGGGGGGCGCGGAAGCGTTTACCGCGCTGCGCACGGCCAGCCGCAACACCCATGGCAACGGCTGTACGCTGGCTTCAGCCATTGCGACCGGCCTGGCGCAGGGCATGGCGCTGACTGAAGCGGTTCGCCGGGCGCTGGCTTATGTCCAAGAGCCATCCGCACGGCACCGGTTTAGACGGTCGTCGGCGGGGTCTGATGCGGCTCTTGCGAACGCCCGCTGTGACCCCGGTAGTGGTCGAACACCGCGACCGGCTGATGTGCT
>JAIFNF010000229.1 GCA_020047885.1 Gammaproteobacteria bacterium
TGATGTTCGCCGCGCGTGCGGAACATCTGGAAAAAGTCATTCGCCCCGCGCTGGCGGCGGGTTCCTGGGTGCTCTGCGACCGGTTCACCGATGCCACTTACGCCTACCAGGGCGGCGGGCGCGGCGTAGATTGTGAGCGAATCGCGGTGCTGGAAAACTGGGTACAGGGCGAGTTGCGTCCCGACTGGACCCTGCTGTTCGATCTTCCGGTTGCGGTCGGTCTGGCGCGAGCCGGAAAGCGCAGCGCTGCGGATCGCTTTGAACGCGAAGATCTGGAATTTTTTGAACGGGTGCGAGCCACTTATCTGGAACGGGCCGCCCAACATCCGGATCGTTACCGGATCATCGATGCGAATCGACCGGTTGAAGCAGTCCGGGCAGAGGTGGAAAACCTGCTGACGGAGTGGCTTGAGCATCGACCATGAACGATACCCAACTCCCCTGGCATGACGCGCAATGGCAGCAACTTCAACAGCGCCGAACCGCTGACCGCTTGCCTCATGCAATGCTACTGGTGGGTCGGGCAGGACTGGGCAAACTGACCTTCGCCCGAATCACCCGATACCGGAGGCGACGCCTGTGGCCGTTGCCGGAGTTGCCGATTATTCCAGGCGGGCACTCATCCCGACTACAGTCCGGTGCGGCCTGCCGAGGAAGGCAAGGTCATCAAGATCGATCAAATCCGCGATCTCTGCGCCTTTCTCAGCTATACCCCCCAATATGGCGGCTACAAAATCGCCCTGCTGGAACCGGCTGACCGGCTCAACGTCAACGCGGCCAACAGCCTGTTAAAAACGCTGGAGGAGCCGCCAGGCGATTGCCTGTTGCTGTTGGTGACCACGCAACCGGCGCGCTTGCCGGCCACCGTGCGCAGTCGCTGTCAGGTTCTCTCATTCAGCCCGCCCGCATTGGACATCGCCATGCCCTGGTTGAAAGCCCGGATTGCCGGAGGATTGGACATTGCCGCGCTGCTGGAAACCGCGGGTGGTGCGCCACTGGCGGCATTGACCTATGCCGATGGCGAGCGCTGGCGACGGCGCAAGGAATTAGCCGACAACTATGAGCAGGTGATGGCGGGGCGACTCGATCCCATCCGGGCGGCGGAACAGTGGGCGCGCGGCGACCTGGCCGAGAATCTGCGCTGGCTGGTCAGTTGGCAGATCGATCAGATCCGGCTTAAGATGAGTCCTCACCCCCCGCGCCTGAACAATCCCGATTTGCGTTCCCGGTTACGGGGCTGGGCCGAGCGGCAAGCACCGCGCCTCCTGTTTGAACGACTGGATACCGCTATGCGGCTGCATACCTTGTGTGTCACCACACAGGTCAGAACGGATATACTTCTGGAAGCCTTTCTCGGCGATGTAGCGGGCGAATGATCAATCCGGTTTTTACCCACGAACGTTTTTAAAAGGCGACACCCATGGCGGCCCCCCCCAGACAAGGCGTGATTTCCCTTGCCGTTAAGGACAAGGCGATGCTGCACGCTAATTATATGCCCTTCATCAAAGGCGGCGGGGTGTTCATCCCGACCGAGAAAACTTTTGAACTGGCTGATGAAGTCTTTCTGCTGTTGACGCTGCTGGAAGATCCGGAGCGCTTCGCGATCACCGGCAAAGTGGTCTGGATCAATCATCGCACCACGCCCGGTGGTCGGCAGATGGGCGTCGGCATCCAGTTCGGCGGCGCTGATGGCGTCCGGTTGCAGAAGAAAATTGAAGCGCTGCTGGGTGGTTATACCCGGCTTGACCAGCCCACGAACACCATGTAAACCCCATGGACCTACGATGCTGACGGATTCTCATTGCCATCTGGATCGGCTCGATCTCACCCGATTCGGCGGCAGCCTTGAAGGCGTTTTAACCGCAGCGACCGCCCAGGGCGTCACCCGCCTGTTGAGCGTCGCCACCGATTTGCAGGGCTGGCCGGCGCTGGCTCGATTAACTGAACCCTATCCATTCATCGCGTTGTCCGTGGGCGTCCATCCCGGCGAGGACGAAGACCAGGCACCGACCTTGACTGAACTAACGGCGCTGGGTTGGGAATCGCGGGTCGTGGCGATTGGCGAAACCGGCTTGGATTACCACTATGGCCGTGGCCACATCGCCCGCCAGCATGACTGGTTCCGGTTGCATATCGCCGCCGCCCGCGAGTTAGGTAAGCCGTTGATCGTCCATACCCGCGAGGCACGGGAAGATACGTTACGCATTCTGCACGAGGAAGGCGCAGCGGCAGTCGGCGGTGTGTTGCACTGCTTTACCGAAGATTGGGACATGGCAGAACGGGCGCTGGATTTGAATTTTTATGTCTCGTTTTCCGGGATTGTGACCTTCAAAAACGCCCGGCCCATTCAGGATGCCGCGCAACGGATGCCCGCTGACCGGTTGCTGATCGAGACCGATTCGCCTTATCTGGCACCAATCCCGCATCGAGGTAAACCTAACCAACCCGCCTGGGTGCGGCATGTTGCGGAGTTTGTGGCGCAACTGCGCGGTGAATCGCTGGAGCAAATCGCCGCGACCACGACCGCTAACTATCTGCGGCTGTTCAAACCGGAGGCGCTGTGAATCACGCAGAAATGCGCGACCGGGTGCGACGCTGTCTGCATTCCACTCACGACATCGAAACCGTGACCGGCGACCATGCGGTGGCCGGAATGCAGCGCGAGGAGCGTACTTTGACCCCGGCAGCCGTGCTGGCGCCATTGGTGGAGCGTCCCGAGGGTTATACAGTGTTGCTAACGCAGCGGACGGATCATCTGGAGCATCACGCCGGACAGATCAGCTTTCCCGGTGGCCGCGCCGAGATTGAAGACGTCAGCCCGGTAGAAACGGCTCTGCGCGAGGCCGAGGAGGAAATTGGCCTGCATCGTCGGCATGTGGTCGAAATCGCCGGTTTTCTGGATCTCTATCAAACCGTGACCGGCTTCCTGATTACGCCGGTCGTCGGGTTCGTGACGCCGCCCTTCGAACTGCGGCTGGACGCTTTCGAAGTCGCCGAGGCGTTTGAAGTCCCGCTGGATTTCATTCTTGACCCGCATCATCACGAACGCCGCAGTATGTTGTACAAGGGCCAGCAACGGCAGTATTACGTCATTCCCTACGAAAACCGCTTTATCTGGGGCGCGACCGCTGCCATGCTGGTCAATCTCGCCCGGCGACTCACCGGCAACCCGCTACTCGCCTGAAGTCGGCGCATCGCTGGCCGCGCCTCGGTGGTGAACGAATTGACGGAGCAGAAACTCCTCATCGCGTGGGGTCAGGTCAAACTGTAGACTGGCTTGCTCGACCGTTTTGAGGGTGCAATGCTCCTGTTCGACCAGCCACTGAAACGCCCGACGCAGTGCCTCGCCCTCAGGGACAATTGGCTTCAACATCACGATCTCCGGTTGCCTTCCAGCACACACGCCGCCCTACCCGGTATTGCGCATCCCGGCCGCCAAGGCGTTGATCGAACGCAGCAGCGGCCGTAACCAGGTTTCCACTTCGGGCGAGTCCGCGCCATAGTCCTGCAGCGCCTGCCGATAGCGCGGCAGCACTGTGACCTGGATATGATTCAGCGGGTCCAGATACGGATTACGCCGCTCCAGCGATTTGGCCAGCGTTAGATTTTCCTCCAGCAGCGTTGGCAATTGCGCAACCGTCAGAATTTCCCGGCAGGTCTGTGCATATTCGGTATGGAACCGCTCGTAAATACCAGTTTCTGTTGCCGCATTCGCACACAGTCGGGCGTATTCGCGGGCGATGCCGGGATCAACCTTGCTCAGTGACATTTGGCTGTTATTCAACAGCAACAACGCCAACCGCTCGGGATTATCGCCGCGCCAGGCCGCCAGTGCGCTGCCGATGCCATACCAGCCGGGCAGCGTGTGCCGTGACTGTCCCCAACCAAACATCCACGGAATCGCCCGCACCGAATATTTGGAGCGGTCCCCACTGGCGCGGTGCGACGGCCGCGAACCCAGGTTCAGCAGGCCGATTTCGCTGACCGGGGTCGCTTCGTAGAAATACTCGATGAACCCCGGCGTGTGCTCGGTCAGATTCCGGTAGACGGCTTCGCCCTGCTGAACCAGCGTGGCCATGACCGCCGCCGCCTCCGGAGGATCCGCCGGCACCTCCTGAATCAGATGCCGGCTGGCCTTCATCAGGCCGGTGATGCCCAAGGTCAGTTCATAGACGGCAGTTTCCAGATTTTGATACTTGAACGACAGCACTTCACCCTGTTCGGTGATCTTGATGTGGCCGCGCACCGTGCGCGGGGGTTGCGCCAGAATCGCGTCGTGCACCGGGCCACCGCCACGTCCCACCGTGCCGCCGCGCCCGTGGAACAGCCGACAACCAAAACCGTGCGCTGCCGTGAGCGCCGCCGCCTGTTGCTGCGCCTGATATAACCCCCAGTTGGAGGCCAGAATGCCGCCGTCCTTGCAGGAATCGGAGTAGCCGACCATCACATCCTGCACTCCGCCCGCGGCGGTCAACAGTTCCCGATAGGTGGGTTGATCCAGTAATCGGGTCAGCAGGATCTCGACCCGGTTCAAATCGGCGATGGTTTCAAACAGGGGCGCCACGCGCAATTCACAATGCCAGCCGCCATCGGCGCGGCGGCCCGCCAGACCGGCAAAACTGGCCAGGAACAGCACCTCCAGGACATGACTGGCTTCATGGGTCATGGAGATGATGTAGTTATCAAACAGGCACGGGCTGATCTCCTCCCGCATGTGGGTCATGGTCTGGAAGACGTCCAGCGTTTCGCGGGTCGCCGGACTGAATGCATCGCAGTACAGCAGTGGCGTACCGGGTTTCGCTAATAACTCGCCGAGGATGGCGAGTCGCTCTTGCTCGGTTAAGCGGGCGTAATCGGGCAGATTGGGTGCCATGGCGAAAATTTCCGTGACCGCCGCCGTATGTCGGGCCGATTCCTGCCGCACATCCAGCGCCGCCAGATAAAAGCCAAAGGTCTCCGCCAATCGAATCAGATCCTTCAGTTCACCATTCGCCGCCGCCTGGTCGCCATGCGCGAGCAGCGAATCACGGATCAGGTACAAGTCTTCGAGAAACTCCGATTCAGCGCCGTAACCCCAGAAG
>JAIFNF010000085.1 GCA_020047885.1 Gammaproteobacteria bacterium
TGCGGATGATCAGGGGCCGGTTCGGTCCCAGCGCTTCGGCAATCGCTTTGTAGGCTTCAAATTGCTCATCCTCATTCGGGGCGGTGCTGCGCTCCATAAACAGGAATTCCGAACGCAGCAGACCGACGCCTTCGCCGCCGAGACCCGGAATCTGTTCCGCATCGGCTAATCCACCGATGTTACCGACGACTTCTACGACATGCCCATCCAAGGTAAGCGCTGGTTTTTGCGCTTCCCCCAAGTCGACTTGTCGGCGCTCGGCCACCCGTTCCTGAGCCTGGCGAATGCGTTCAACGTCGTCAGCACTGGGATTCAGCCGCAACGTGCCTTTGCCGCCATCGAGAATAACCGGCGTGCCATTGGGCAATTCCAGGACGCCCGGTTCCATGCCCGCCGCTGCGGGAATATCCAGCGACCGGGCCAGAATGGCGACATGCGAGGTGGCACCGCCCAAGGTAGTGCAGAAGCCGCGCACCTTGTGGCGATCCAGACTGGCGGTGTCGGACGGCGTCAATTCCTCAGCAACCAGAATCGCGTTATTCGGCGGATCCGGGCGTTCCGGTTGCACCCCGGTCAGCAGACTCAGCGCCCGCCGCCCGACATCCCGCAAGTCATTGGCTCGCGCCGCCAGCAATTCATTGCGTAATCCAGCCAGTCGGTCGGCGTGCGTAGTGAAGGCCCGGTGCCAGGCAAAGGCCGCGCTCTTGCCCTTGGCCAGGGCGGAATAAGCAATATCCAGCAGATCCGGGTCGTCGAGCAGCTCCTGATGGGCGGCGAAAATAGCGGCTTTGTCCGCTGCACCGCCGCCATGCAGCCGTGCCTGCAAGGCTTCCAGTTGTCGCCGTGCTTCGTCAATGGCGTGATCCAGCCGCTCACGTTCCTGCTGCGGAGAACCCTCAGCAGCTTCAACGACCGTGATTTCCGCATGGCGGACCTGGAACACCACACCGACTGCCAGTCCCGGTGAGGCGGCGACGCCGATTAACAAGTTGGGATCTTCGGAACGCGGGCGCGGAGCCGGAGCAGCATTGGCGGAGGTGACGAAGCTGGCGGGGGCGGGTGCCGGAGCGCAGCCTGCATCGCCCAATCCTTCCCACAACAGCGGGGTCAACGTGGCAATCGCTGCTTCCGCCTCGTCACCTTTCGCCAACAGGGTAATCTTGTCGCCCTGATTGATTTCTAGCCCCATGATGGCGACGACGCTCTTGGCATTAGCCTGCGCATCGCCCTTGTGGATCTGAATCTCGGCCTTGAATTTCTTGGCGAGGTTGGCCAGCACGGCTGCGGGGCGGGCATGCAGGCCGGTGGGATTGGGGATGAGAATGGCTTCAGACGTGACGATTTTGGCCGACTCGACCGCAGCCTCCGTTTCAGCGCCCGCCAGCGTCAGTTCCAGCACCACATCCTGGCCGGCAGTCACCCGGCCGGTCGCGGGTTTAAACTGCGCGACCCGTTCGCTATTGGTGATGACAATTTGCGTGAGCAGGCTTTTGGCGTGGGTGGCGATGTAGTCGGCGTCGAACTCGATCAGCGCATCGCCCACCTTCACCGCATCACCGGCCTTAACGTGGGGCGTAAACCCGACGCCCTTGAGATTGACGGTATCCAAGCCAATATGCATCAGGATTTCAATGCCTTCCGGGGTGGCCACGGTCACGGCATGTCCGGCTGGATGCAACTGGACGATCCGACCGGCACAGGGCGCACGCAGGCATTGATCGAGTGGGTCGATGGAAATCCCGTCACCAACCATTTTTTGGGCGAAGACCGGATCAGGAACTCGTTCCAGGGGGATCAACGGGCCGGAGAGCGGTGCGATCAGGGTAATCCTGATTGCGGCAGGATCAGCAAGGGTAGGGACATTCATTGAAGAGGTGCTCGACGTTCGAGAGGACGGGGGGTCAAACAGAGCATACCGAAAATTATCCCAATGCCCTGACTTGGACAATCGGTTGTTTCCGACCATCCACCAGATGAATCGCGCAGGCCAAACAGGGATCAAAGGAATGCACGGTGCGCAATACTTCCAGCGGCAACTCGGGATCGGCCACCGGATTGTCCAGCAGCGAGGCTTCATAAGGCCCCAGCGCGTCGGCATCATCACGCGGACCGGCATTCCAGGTACTCGGTACCACCGCCTGATAGTTCTTGATCTTGCCGTTCTCAATCACCGTCCAGTGCGACAACACCCCGCGCGGCGCTTCGTGATAGCCGAACCCGCGAATTTCACCCTTGGGGAAGACCGGCCGGTTGAAGGTATCGAAATCCCCCTTGGCGATATTGTTGATCAGTAGTTGCCACTGGTTTTGCAACGATTCCAACAGCACCGCGCAGCGCACCGCCCGTGCGGCAATCCGGCCAATGGTGGAATGCAACGCTTCCACGGGAATCTGACTCCCCGCGACCGTGCTGGCGATGCTCAACAATCGGTTGAGATGCCGCTGGGTCGGTTCGTGTCCGGCGGCAACCATCCCCAGCACATTGGCCAGCGGCCCCACTTGCACCCGCTGATCGTAGAAGGTCGGCGCTTTCACCCAGGAATATTTGCCCTGATCCTGGAATGCCGTGTGCTTGGGATTCGTCTGGCCGTCATAGGGATGCAGGGCTTGATCGCCGCCCTGATATTCATACCAGGCGTGTTTAACGCTCTCCTTGACCCCATCGCGGAAATAGCCGTCCTGATAGCTGGTAATCGGCTTGAACTGCGCAACATCGCCCTTGGGGATAAAGCCGCCGGGCAGTTCAAACTGCGTTCCTTTGGTATCCAGTGGCAAATCCGGCACTGACAGATAATCGGTGACGCCCGCCCCGTACTGGGTCCAGTCGGCGTACAACGCCCCAATCGCCGCGACATCGGGCAGCATCGCCTGATTGACAAATTCCCCGAGCTTGTCGATCTCGGCTTTGATGGCAAACAGCCGCTCCAAGGTCAGAGTCGCTTGACTGTCCGGGTTAATCGGATTGGCTACGCCGCCGACCGCCAGATTCTGAATATGCGGGGTTTTGGAGCCGAGAATCGCTACAATCCGGTTGGCAATGCGCTGGTATTCCAACGCCTGCATATAGTGCGTCGCCGCCAGCAGGTTCACATCCGGCGGCAACTTCATCGCCGGATGCCCCCAGTAGCCGCTGGCGAAGATGCCCAGTTGTCCCGTACCGACAAACGCTTTGAGTTTGTCCTGAATTTGGCGAATCTCCGGCAAGCTGTTGCGCCGGTAGTCGGACAGGCTCGCGCCCAGTTTTGCCGCACCTTCGGGACTACCCGATAACGCCGAAACGATGTCCACCCAGTCCAGCGCCGCTAACTGGTAAAAATGCACGATGTGATCGTGAATCCCGTGGGCGGTGATGATCATATTGCGGATGTACTGGGCGTTCAGCGGCACTTCCAGATTCAGCGCATTCTCCACCGTTCGCACCGACACAATGGCATGGACGGTGGTGCAGACCCCGCAGATCCGCTGGGTGAACAGCCAGGCGTCGCGGGGATCGCGACCCTGCAAAATGGTCTCGATGCCACGCCACATCTGCCCGGATGACCAAGCATTGGCGACTTTGCCATTTTCCACCTCGCAATCAATGCGCAGATGACCCTCGATGCGGGTAATAGGATCGATGGTAATACGGGTCACGACGGCCTCCCGGCAGCTTCGGCAATGCGGCCGGGCAACAGCAACACCGGCAGCGTTTTGATGAAAATGAGATAGAGCATGATTTCCAGGCCCACCACGCCCACGGTGATCAGCAATTCCGGCGCGGAGGGAAAATAGATCCAGCCATTGCCCGGATCGATGGCCAGCAGATAGCCATTCATCCGGTACAGCGAACCGGCGGCCAACAGGCTAATCGTTGCCAGGAACCGGAGTCGGGTATTCGCGCAGCGCCGCTTCGACGCCAGAATCAGTACCGGCGCAGCGAACAGCGTGGTTTCAATCAGGAACAGAATACTGTAGCGGTCAAAGGCGAAAGCCAGGCCGAGTTGTCCCCGCGCCAGCAGATCGCCAATTCGCACCACCAGAAATAGCGTTAGTAATCCCGCGCCGACTCGCGACAGTCGGGTGAGCAGCGCGGCTTCCGACGGTAATTTGAACGCCCGTTGCACCAGCGTCGATTCCAGCATCACCACCCCGTAACCCATGGCCAGCGCCGAAATCAGAAACAGCAGCGGTAGCCAGGTCGTATACCAGAGCGGCGACAGCTTGGATCCCATGATCAGCAGCACCGAACCCAGCGAGGATTGATGCATGGTCGGCAGCAGCACGCCAAGGGCGATGAAGACGTACATGTAGCGGCGCAGGAAAATCTGCATTTTGTGCAGATGGAACCGCTTTTTGAACGCGGGCGGCATCCGTTCCAGAAACGCCGGCCAGAATTCAATCCACAACACGGTCACGTAAGCCATGACGCACAGCGCCACCTCAAAAATCACCGAATTGGTCTGGGCATACCAGGGCAGCAGCAGGTTAAAGGCGTTCCAGTACCGACCTAAATCGATCATTACCGCCAGACCGGCCAGGGTGTAGCCGAACACCCCGCCGAGCAGGGCGGGACGAATCAGCGGATGGTAGGCGTTGCGATTGAGGATGTAGACCAGCAGCGCCATGGCGAAGCCGCCACAGCCGAACGCGGTGCCGATCACTACATCCAGCACCACCCAGGTGCCGATGGGGAAGCCGTTGCTCATGTGCGACACGTCACCCATGCCGAACAGGAACCGGCGCAGGATGAAATAGCCGCCGATCAGCACCAACACGCCGAGAATCATGAAGGGCTTAGTGACGATGCGACCGCCGAGCGGTTGGTGATTTTCGAGAGCGGGGTTCGGGATGCGGGATTCGAGGTTCGCGGCGTTCATCGCGAATCCTCCTCATCATCAGTCCGTGTTGGGTCTTCGTCGTGATAGGCTTTAGCGTTGCGCCGGGCGAGAACCACCAGGCCGCCGAGCAGAGCCAGTGGCGCAATCATGCCTTTGTACAGGGTGTGCTGCATTCCCTCGGACACGGCGGAATAGGCGTGATCGGGTAACACCGGCAGACCCAGTTTTTCGTGGGGAACGCCGGTTAGATAACGCACCTGCGTCCCACCGGATTCCTTCTCCCCGTAGACGTGCGGCTGATATTCGCCAATCGGCGCTTCGTGGCCAGATCGGTCGCCGCCCAGTTGGCCACGGGGAAATTCGTAAACCGCACCCGGTTTTTGCGCCAACCGCCGTTCCGCTTCGGCCTGCAAATCAGCCACCAACCCGAACAGTGAGGCTCCGGTCGGGCAGACATCGCAACACGCCGGTAACTGACCTTTCGCCTGTAAATGATTGCAGAACTGGCACTTGGCGATCTGGCCAAAGGGTTCGTCAAACTGGTATTGCGGGACGTTGAACGGACAGCCGTAGACGCAGTACCGGCAACCGATGCAAGCGTCGGGATTGTGGGTGACAATGCCGGTCTCCGGGTCTTTACGCATGGCGCTGACCGGGCACACCGAAATGCACGAGGGATCAACGCAGTGCAGACAATGGCGCTTGACGAAAGCGTAGCCATCTTCTTCACGATCCTTCTGCGTCATAGCCCCGTCCTGATAGACCCGGATCACGTTGAGCGTTTTGCCGGAAATATCTTCAGCGGTATCCCAGGTGCCCTGATTCCACGCCGCCAGGGCGGCGGGCTGTTCCGGCGGTTTATCATTCGCCTCCTTGCAGGCGGTCACGCAGGCTTTGCAACCCACGCACAGCGTCGAGTCATACAACATGCCCACCGCGTTCGGCGGCAGGGTCTTCGGTTCGCGGGGACCGAAAGCCCGTGCTTCATTGACCGGCGCAGCCACGGCGGCGGCAGTCGTGGCGATAGCGCTGGCGGCACCGCGCAGGAATTGACGACGATCTGGATCCATGGCGTTCCCCTCCTAGTTTGGCCGGGAGGGGCGGTCGGAATCTGCGGCCTCACCCTCATCCTGCATCCCGCGCAAAGCCATGGCTCCAGCGCCAATACCCAGTCCGGCCAGACCGGCGACAATCGCTGCTGCGGCTGGAGTAACGCCCTCGCCCTTGGGTGAGTTCACCACCGGGAAGGCATTGGGCGGGGAGAAGGTTTTGACCTCCGCCAGCGCATGGAGCGGCTTGGTGAACCCAATGCCCTGTTCCGTACAGCCAAAGCAGGGATGACCAATGGCGATCGGCCAGTTGCTCTCGCCGATATCGCCAAAGCCAATCGTCGGGCAGTTGGCGTGAGTCTCCGGTCCCTTGCAACCCAGTTTGTACAGACACCAGCCCTGACGGTGGCCGAAGTCGCCGTACTCCATCGCGAAGCGCCCGGCGTCAAAATGCGGCCGCCGCTCGCAGTTTTCATGGATCAGCCGACCATAGGCAAATTTGGGACGGTTTTGGATGTCCAGCGCCGGCGGTTTCCCCAGGGTCAACAGGTGCAGCACGGTGGACAGGAAGTTGTAGGGATTAGGCGGACAACCGGGAATGTTGATGATGGTCTTACCCGGCAATACCGCCTGCACCGATTTTGCCTCAGTGGGATTCGGGTCGCTGGAAGGCATACCGCCCCAGGAAGCGCAGGAGCCAATGGCGATGATCACCGCCGCGCCTTCCGCCGCTTCCTGAACGACTTGCAGGATCGGTCTACCCGCCACCATGCAATACACGCCGCCGTCTTTGGTGGGAATCGAGCCGTCCACCACCAGAATATACTTGCCCCAGTTCTCCTTCATCGACTTCGCCTTGTGGGCTTCGGCCTGATGACCGGCACCCGCGCACAGCGCCTCGTGATAGTCGAGGGAGATCATGTCGAGGATCAGGGTTTCCAGCGTCGGATGGTAGGCACGCAACAGCGACTCGGTGCAACCGGTACACTCCTGCGCCGACAGCCAGATGACCGGAGGTCGCCGCGGCGCGGTTGCCGCTTCGGCAATTCGCAGCCCCATCCACGAGGACAGACCCAGCGTTGCCGCAACCCCGGTGCAATATTTCAAAAACTCGCGGCGGGTGAGTCCACCCAGTGCGCCCGTGTAACCGTCAGGATTCTGGACCGGATCGGTCGCAAAATCAGTATCGTTGACAAACCCCATGACCCCGTTCTCCTGCAAGATTCAACCCTCTTGAAAGATAGCGGGAGATGGGACAACTCATTTGATGATCGTCAATTTTTAGAGATTTTTTTGCATCCTACGATAAACAGATCTCAGCCATCAGCGAATGGGGCTGATTGACGCAGACCGTGCGTCCCGAAAAGCGGGCGATGCCATCCTCCTCCATCCGGCCAATAATCCGGGACAACGTTTCATGGCGAGCACCGATCATCGACGCCATGTCACGCCGGGAGATGGGTAGACTGATGACCTGGCTACCATCCGGGGCGGCGTGACCATGACGATCCATCAGATTGAGCAGGAGATGGACAAATTTGTCCCGGTTGGACAGCGTGGCGTTCTGCACCAGTTTGTCGTGGGCGTCGTCCAGGTCATGGTTGATGCGCCGCAGGAATTGCAAACTCAATGCGGGATTGCGCTCCAGCAGCAACTTGACCACCTGCTGATCGATGAAGCAAACCCGGCTCGGCCCCAGCGCTTCGGCGCTGAAGCGGCGCTTTTGACCCATCAACACCCCCCGATAACCCAGGGTTTCGCCGGGGTAGCTGATTTTGAGCAGCACCGGGTTGCCTTCGGCATCAATTTGCCGCAGAGCCGCCGCGCCTTCCACAATGCAGTAAATCCCGTGACTGGATTCGCCAGTACTAAAAATGCGTTCACCCGCCCGGTACCGGCGACTTTTGCGCATCTGGGCGAGCAGCCTGACATCCTCTTCGGTCAGGACGCGCCACTCATTCCGTTGACGCAGGGGACACTCGAGACAGTTAGCGCCCGGCAGGGTACGTTGTTGCTGGATCATCCTCCTTCCTCCTTCCACATAATTTTTGTAGCCTGAATCATGCCCGCGACCCGGTTGGTCGAGTACGCCGACAGTGGCAACGCTGATTCAGTTTATGACTTGTGGGTTTTTGAACTATAGTTCATCGATGATTGAAAAAAAGGTGTTGGCTCATTATTGATCTTCGGGAGATCGCTTCATGCATACCCTGTCTGGAACACGCAGTTTGATTGCCCTAACGTTGCTCGGCCTGAGTGGCGTCGCCCAGGCGCATACGTCGGGACTGCCGCACATGGATTTCGCGACGGGTCTGGCTCATCCGCTCAGTGGCCTCGACCACATTCTGGCCCTGGTGGCGGTCGGATTATGGGCGGCGCAACGGGGTGGCCGCGCCCTCTGGCTGATACCACTGACCTTCGTGCTGACCATGGCGATGGGCGGCTTCCTCGGTTTCCTCGGCGTCACGTTGCCTTATGTGGAACTGGGTATCGCCAGTTCGGTCGTCATTCTCGGTCTGCTGGTGGCGCTGGCTTCCCGGTTGCCGCTGGCGGCGAGTATGGGACTGGTCGGGCTGTTCGCCCTGTTCCACGGGTACGCCCACGGCGCAGAAATAGCTGCAGAAAGCAACGCCCTGTGGTACAGCCTCGGCTTCCTGCTGGCGACGGCAACGCTGCATATTGGCGGCGTCGGCATCGCGCTGGCAACTCGGCAAAACCTGTTGCGGGTCAGCGGTGCAGCGATTGCGGCCAGTGGCGTCCTGCTGCTGGCGGCATAGCCCTCATCCCCAATCCAGCCCCTCCCCGCTCAGGCCGAGGGGGCGGTCACCTCGCGAGGCGTTAATCCATGTGTGCGACCTGCGGTTGTAGTCACACCGACACCGGTCTTCATTCTCACCCACATCCCCATGATCAACCGCACGGGCATTCACCCGAACCTGCTCATAGCGACGCGCTGCATCAGGCTGGCCGGTTGGTCGCCATTGAACGGGATGTTCTGGCGAAAAATGCGGAATTCGCCGCGGGCAACCGGCAACTGTTTACCGATGCCGGCGTGTTCGTGCTGAACCTGGTGTCCAGTCCCGGTTCAGGTAAAACCACCCTGCTGGTGGAAACCGTGCGAACCTTGCGCGAGGAATTCCCAGTAGCGGTGATTGGCGGCGACCAGCAAACTGCCCATGATGCTGAACGTATCCAGGCGGCGGGCGTCCCGGCCTTGCAAATCAACACGGGTAAGGGCTGCCACCTCGACGCCCACGGCATCGGTCATGCGCTGGAGGAATTGCCGTTGCCGGAAGGTGGCGTGCTGTTCATTGAAAACGTCGGCAATCTGGTCTGCCCGGCGGATTTCGATCTCGGCGAGGCACACAAGGTGGTTGTGCTGTCGGTGACCGAGGGCGAAGACAAACCGCTGAAATACGCCAACATGTTTGCCGCCGCCCACTTGATGGTGCTGAACAAGATCGATCTGCTGCCTTATGTCGATTTCGATGTCGCCCGCTGTCTGGACTATGCCCGGCGGGTCAATCCCGGGATGCAGATTTTGCAACTGTCCGCCAAAACCGGTGACGGTATGGATGCCTGGCTGGACTGGGTGCGGCAGGGGCAACAACGGGTGTTAGCGGAACAGGTCGGTCGCCTGGAGGCAAAACTGGCGACGGTTCGGGCGCGATTAGGTCAGGGCGTTCGGTAGCGCCGCCATGCACGAAATGGCGCTGGCGGCCTCCATCCTGAATATCGTTGAAGACACCGCCCGACAGCAAGGCGCGGGTCGGGTCACGGAAATACGGCTAGAAATCGGCGAGTTGGCGAATGTCGAAAGCGCGGCGCTGCAATTCTGTCTGGAATCGGCCTTATGCGGTTCGCTGGCTGAAGGCGCACGGGTAGAACTGCTAGCGATACCTGGGCGTGGACAATGCGTGACTTGCGGCGAGACGGTGCCGCTGGCGGCGCTCTACGATCCCTGTCCTCGCTGCGACAGCTACCCCGTGCGACCGATTAGCGGTCAGGAACTGCGCGTTAAAGACATCGTGGTTGAACCGGGAGAGCGCTGTTGAACCGCCAGGACGCACAAAAACGCCAAGTTTTCAGGTGATTTCTCACAAAGACTATACCGAGCGTCGGTCATTATTCCAAAGATTAGCCACGGAATGACACGGAAAAACACAGAAAAAGAAAAAATTTTCCGTGTTTTTCCGTGTTTTTCCGTGGCTAAAATTCTCACGTTTGGCTGGAGTGCGGATTAATGTCGTTATCCTCTTTTCAGGAAAGCGCCTCAAACCACTGCTGGCCACTGACCACCGGTTTCCGGCACTCCAAACCGTTCTGGGTAGCGAACCGCCGACAGATACAGTCCATCGGCAGGTGCCGTGACGCTCGCCTGTGTGCGGTCGCACCGTTCGAGAACCTCCCGCGCCCAGTTTGCCGGTTGGTCACCGACACCAATCGTCATCAGCACCCCGGCGATGTTGCGCACCATGTGGTGCAGAAAGGCGTTCGCCTCCACCTCCAAAACGACGCGGTCGCCCTCCCGGCGAACGGTCAGTTCGTGAATGACCCGAACCGGATGCCGGGCCTGACATTCCGCTGCGCGGAACGAACTGAAATCATGTTCACCGACCAGCGCCTGACCGGCGGTATGCATCCGTTCCGCATCCAGGGGTTGATGGAGCCAGGTCGCCCGTGTGCGCCACAGCGCCGAGCGGTGGGGGCGATTGAGAATCTGATAACGGTACCGACGGGCCAGCGCCGAGAACCGGGCATGAAAGTCATCGGGCATGGCCCGCGCCCAGGTCAGACTGACATCCCGTGGCAGATGCGCATTGCCACCCAACACCCAGGATCGCTCCAAGCGCACTGCCGTTGTCTCAAAATGCGCGACCTGACCGACGCCATGCACTCCAGCATCGGTACGGCCAGCGCAGATCAATCGAACGGGATGGTCAGCCACCTTGGCCAACGCTTGTTCCAGCGTGGTCTGCACGGTGCGCGTTCCTGGCTGCTGCGCCTGCCAGCCCCGGAATCCTGAACCGTCATACTCAACGCCCAGCGCGACCCGCATCGTTAACCCGTCGTCAGATCAAATCACCGACCGCGAATCATTAACCGCGCACCTTGACCTTGTCGGCAGCTTTGTCTTCCTGATACAGCGCCCGCATCATCGGCTTATCGCGCTTGTAGATATCATCACGGAAGTGCAGCAAGCCATCGGTATCCACCCAGGCCGTCCAGTACAGCAGGTACACCGGCAACTCCTGAGGGAGTTGCACGACCAGCTGCTTGCCTTTGGTGGAGGCCGTTTTAATCTTGTCCTTGTCCCACTTCGGGTCATTCTTCAACAGGTACTCCGCCAGTTCCACCGGATTGGAAATGCGGATGCAACCGGAACTGTAGGTGCGCTGATTACGGCTGAACAGCTCCCGCGAGGGGGTGTCGTGCAAATAGATGCTGTAGGGATTCGGGAACATGAATTTGATCCCGCCCAGCGCGTTGCGGGGACCGGCATCCTGCCGCAGGTGGTAGTTGAAGTTGCGGGCGCTGATGGCTCCCCAGTTGACCCCGCCTGGATCGATCTGCTGACCCGCGCCGTTATAGACGCGAATGCCCTGACGCGCTAACGCATAGGGATTGCGCTTGAGTTGCGGCAGCTTGTCCTTCACGGCGATGTTGCGCGGCACATACCATTTCGGACTCACCGCTCCTGTCGACCCACGACGACTTTCGACTCCATCACCGGCTGGCCTTCCTCGAAGACCTGCATCTTGTAACTGGGAATGTTGACCATAATGTAGCGGGAACCGAGATCCTCCGGCATCCAGCGCCACCGCTCCAGGTTCAGTTCGATCTGCTGAATCCGTTGGGACACCGGCACGTTCAGCGCCGCCAGGGTAGCCGCATTCACTGTCCCGGTCTCGGGCAGACCATGCCGTTTCTGGAACCGGCGCAACGCCTCAGCGACCGCCTTGTCCTGGTTCTTGCCGCCCTCGTGCAAATCACCACTGGCCTCCAGTCGCGCCCGCAACGTTTTCCCCGGAGCGCCGCTGGCCACCAGGGGCCAACCGCCGTCCTGTTCAACCTTCCGGTAGTTGTGCAGCATTTCGCGCAACTGGACGTAACCCTTGGCCTGGGGTGCCAACGACTGCAAGGTTCCCGCAACCTGATCCTGACGCAAGGCTTCTTCCAGTACCCCAGCCAAATCCCGGGAACGGGGTTTGATCGCCCAGTCGGGATCGACTTTGCGTGGCGATAACTGGCCGGCCAGTAACTGTGAGCCGTAGGTCAGGAAGGCGTCGGTCAGCAGTAGATCCAGTTGCGTCAGCCGATTGGCGTCCTGCGCCCGATCTTGTTGGAGCGCCGTTAACCGTTTGCGTAACCCGGCGCGGTCGTCATCCAGCGTGCGTAGACCCTCACGATCCGCCTTGCCCATCGCCTTGAGCAAATCCTCTGTCGCTGATCGTGGCACACCCTGGGCGTCCAGCCAGGCGGGTTGATAGCCGCGCCCGGCGTAGAACGCGATTACGGTATCCAGCTTACGCACGGAATGACGGTCGACCGTTAGCGCGGTCAACGGCGGGTCGGTGCGCAGTTGTTGGCAAATCTGAACCGCGATTTCGTCCTGCAGACCCAACGCTCGGTCTGGACAGGGCGGCAGTGGCGGTGGCGGGGGTGGGCCGGTTACCACGGGCTCGGCTGGCGTTGATTCGCCAGCAGGTGCCACCGGTTCCAGCTCTTCAGGCACACTGTCCGGGGGCTGGCCGGTAGTCTGCAGACTGGCTACTGTTGCTCCATTGGGATCAGCAATAGCGCTTTGCGCCATCGGAGCCTGAACATCTGCGACTTGCGCTTCAACCGGGATATTGAGCGCACAGGCGCTCAACAGGGTGCAAAACCAGACAGGAACAAGAATTCGTTTGGACATGGAAGCAACCGACCTAATGCTTGCGATGGGCATAATGTATCGTATTATCATACCAACAAAGTATTAAAATAACAACTTTAACGAGCCGCAGAAACAACAAAATACCGATTAACCTCGGGTTGCGCTCATTAAGATTGACTGAATGATTGCCAAAACGGTTCACAATCAACATGCCATCAACCCAGATCCACGCTTTTTCCGACTTGCCCATTGAACCGGTATTGCCAGAACTCCGGGCGGCGCTACGCCATTCAATGACGCTGGTCCTGCAAGCCCCGCCCGGCGCGGGTAAAACCACTCGGGTTCCACTGGCGTTGCTGGATGAACCGTGGCTGGCGGGTCAATCCATTCTGTTGCTGGAACCCCGGCGGCTAGCGGCACGGGCGGCAGCAGCGCGCATGGCGGATCAGTTGGGCGAACCGGTGGGCGCGACGGTCGGCTATCGTATCCGTTTTGAAAAGCAAATTTCACGCCAGACCCGCATTGAAGTACTGACCGAGGGTCTCCTCACTCGCCGCCTGCAACGCGATCCAGCGCTGGAGGGGGTGGGATTGGTCATTTTCGACGAATTCCACGAACGCAGTCTACACGCTGATCTGGCGCTGGCTCTCTGTCTGGATAGTCAACGCGGGTTACGGCATAGCGGTCGCCCAACTGCTCGGCAATGCCCCGATCATCGTCAGCGAAGGCCGCGCCTGGCCAGTCGCCCAGCATTACCTGCCCCGTGATTCCGACCGTCTCGATCTGAATGTCGTGATCCGTACAGTGCTGACCGCGCTGGCGCAACATTCCGGCGATCTGCTGGTGTTCCTGCCCGGCGGTAGGGAAATTCGTCAGGCGCAGCGCCGACTGGAAGCGGAACCGGCCTGCGCCAATTTAGCATTAGTTCCTCTGTACGGCGATCTGCCCAGCGAGGCGCAACAACGCGCCATCCAGCCGGACTTCGCCGGACGGCGAAAAGTGGTGCTGGCGACGCCGATTGCCGAAACCAGCCTGACCATTGAAGGCGTCAGCGTGGTAGTGGACAGCGGCTGGACTCGAATGCCCCGCTTTGATCCCCCCAGCGGTTTGACCCGACTGGACACGATCCGTATTTCCATGGATGCCGCTGAACAGCGAGCCGGGCGGGCGGGTCGACTGGGACCGGGTATCTGTTACCGCCTGTGGAGCGAAGCGGTGCACGGTCGGCTGCAACCCCGGCGTTCCCCGGAAATTCTGGAAGCAGATTTGGCTCCGCTGGCTCTGGAACTGGCCCAATGGGGTATCGCTGACCCGGCCAAACTGGCCTGGCTTGATCCGCTGCCGTCGGGAGCACTGGCTCAGGCGCAGACGCTGCTGACCGAACTGGAAGCACTCGATGAGCAGGGACGCATCACCCCGACCGGTCAGGCGTTGGCGGACATACCGACCCATCCCCGCTTGGCGCATCTGCTGCGACGCGGCAGCGCCCTCGGGCACGGTGCCTTATCCGCCGATCTGGCGGCTGTGCTGGAAGAACGCGATGTGTTGCGTGGCGAACACGCCTTCGGCAGCGATCTCAGCATCCGGCTGGATGCCCTGTATGCCTTTCGACGCCACGGACGCGATGGCGCACGACGTTGGTCTGCCGATCCCGCTGCCGCAATGCGTATTGACCAGGCAGCGCGACGCTGGCGGCAGTTGTTAAAGGTCACGGCAGCGCCAGAAGCTGCGCCGGACGCCACGCTGATTGGCCTGCTGGCAGCGCTGGCTTATCCCGACCGGATCGCCCGTCGCCGTGAGGGCAGCACTGATCGTTATCAGTTGGCGAATAGCCGTGGAGCGCGGCTGAAGCCCGGCGATCCCCTGATGAATCAGGACTGGCTGGCGGTCGCGCACCTGGACGCCGGGGTCAGCGAAGGTCGGATTTGGCTGGCCGCGCCGGTGAATCCAGCAGATTTGGCAACCCATCTCGCCGCCCGGCTATCGACCGTTGCCGAAGTGTACTGGGATGAACGGCAAGCGGCAGTGATTGCCCGTCAGGAACAGCGATTGGGCGCACTGGCGCTGCATAGCACTTTGTTGACCGAGGTTGAACCGGAGGCTCGGCGACAGGCGATGCTGATGGGCGTGCGGCAAATGGGGCTGGACTGCTTGCCGTGGACGCCGGAATTGCGCGACTGGCAGGCGCGGGTTTTATCGCTGCGGTGCTGGCTTCCCGATGAAGAGTGGCCGGATGTGTCTGACGCATGGCTGATGGAACATCTGGCCGACTGGCTGGAGCCGTGGCTGGAGGGTGTGTCGCGTCGTGAGCATCTGGCGCGGCTGAATTTAACCACCGCGCTGCACAGTCGGCTGGATCATCGGCAACGGATGCGACTGGAGGAACTGGCTCCCACCCATCTTTCCGTCCCCAGCGGTTCGCGCATTCGCCTGCGCTATCTGCCAGGCGAGTCGCCGGTGCTGGCGGTCAAGTTGCAAGAACTGTTCGGGATGGCCGATACGCCACGTATCGCCGGGGGGCGGATTCCGGTAACACTGCACTTGCTATCGCCCGCCCAACGCCCGATTCAGGTCACTCAGGATTTACGCGGGTTCTGGGAACGGACCTACGGCGAGGTGAAAAAGGAACTGAAGGGTCGTTATCCGAAACATCCCTGGCCCGATGATCCCTGGACCGCGGTTCCGACCCGACGCGCCCGCCCGCGCTAAGGAATCTGCTCGGTGAACTGACCCGGCATAAGAATACTGATGCAACCGGGAGCGCCCAACGCGCAGGCCAGCACCGAGGTATTGTTCAGCGCCGGCATATTACCCAGTAACACCGTCGGCGCTCCCATCATCCAGGGCGCGGGCGTCACGGGTATACAGGGAACCGGTGTCGGTACCCCCATCGCCGCCGCCGTCGCCGATACGAAAGCGGGATTGGTTGGCGACATGCACATCCCAAAAGGCATGATGTTGACCATGGGGATATGGTCCATGATGTTGGCCGCCGGTTGATTGCTGGTCATCACCCGATTTTGCGGGAGGACGACCAAGGTACTGATTCCCGGCGGAACCGCAAACATACATTTCAACGTCGCGCCATTACAAACGTGCATCGGCATACCCATACCTCCCGGGTTTGGTTAAGATGACTCGTTTATCATGCATTCGGAATTGAACGACCAGGAAATGAAACCGTGTACCTTGCCCTCAAACACCTGCATCTGACCACCGTCGTTCTGAGTTTTGCGCTGTTCACGCTGCGCGGGGTCGGGATGCTCACCGATGCGCCCTGGCTAAAACGGCCCTGGCTGCGCATCACCCCGCATGTCGTGGATACCGTATTGCTGACCAGCGCTCTGGGTCTGGCGGTGATTCTGGAACAGTATCCGTTCGTTCACGACTGGTTGACCGCCAAGGTTCTAGGGTTGATCGTTTACATTATTCTCGGCAGCATCGCTTTGAAATACGGTGCGACCAAACCGATTCGCGCTACAGCCTGGGTCGCCGCACTGGCGGTCTTTGGCTATATCGTTAGCGTTGCGCTGACTCACACGCCACGGGGTTTTCTGTTGTGGTGGCCGTATTAGGCACTTCAGGCTTTGAAGATCTGACTGAGCAGGTTCTTTCTCATCAGGCGATTCGCCTCGCAGTAACCGGCTTGACCCCACTCATTGAGCGCCCGGCTATCGTCGAGCACGCGATGACCGACGAAACTGAGCACCGCAAACTGGCTGTCGGCAAATTCATGCAGGCGGTGCGCATCGGTCACCTTCAGAGCGACCTACATACGCTCGCAGACTGTCCAGCCCGAGCATAACCCCTTGTTCTAACTGTGAAACCATGAACCGATTGACCTGGGTCAACGGCTCGACCAGCGATCCGTACATCGCGTTAACCGCAACTGATTTTTCGTTCATAATTTAAGTTCCTCATTGGCTGATTTTTCAGGTTATAACAGAAATAATGTTGCATCGCAACATTAACCCTCCCTGCCGCCGGCCGACGGGAAACCCTGAAAACCATGTGCTGAACAAGATATAATTCGGCAACGGCGGCGCGATAAACCGACCTGTGCCGTCGGCCTAAACGGTTTTACACAACCTCAGGGATAACTATCATGCATACCGGTATCACGATTACTGAATTTCTGATTGAAGAACAACGGCGAATCAAGAAGGCTTCGGGTGATTTCACAGGTTTGATCAACGATGTCGTGATTGCTTGCAAGGCGATCGCCAGCGCTGTCCGCTACGGTAGCCTGGTGGGCGTACTGGGCACCGCCGACACGGAAAACATCCAGGGTGAAACGCAGAAAAAGCTGGATGTCATCTCCAACAACCTGTTTATCCGGCGCAACGAATGGGGTGGACACGTCGCCGCGCTGGCTTCCGAGGAGATGAACGACGTCTACCATCTGCCGGTTCAGTATCCCCGCGGCAAATACCTACTGATTTTCGATCCACTGGACGGCTCTTCCAATACCGATGTGAATGGCGCGGTGGGCACCATCTTTTCCGTCTTGCGCCGTCCGGATGGCGCGACGGGTGAAGCCACTGAAGATGACTTCCTGCAACCGGGGACTCGGCAGGTCTGCGCCGGCTACGCCCTGTATGGGCCGTCCACGATGATGGTGTTGACGACCGGTCATGGGACGAACGGTTTCACCCTCGACCAGCGCATCGGCGAGTTTATTCTGACCCACCCCAATATGCAGATTCCCGAGGATACTCAGGAATTCTCCGTCAATGCCTCCTACATGCGCTTCTGGGATCCACCGGTGCGCCGCTACATCGACGAGTGCTTGGAAGGCAAAGAGGGGCCGCGCCGCAAGGACTTCAATATGCGCTGGGCGGGCGCCATGATCGCCGACGTACATCGGGTGCTGTGCCGGGGCGGCGTGTTTCTGTATCCCATTGACCGCAAACTGCGCACCAAGAATCAGGAAGGTAAATTGCGCCTGATGTACGAAGCCAATCCCATGAGCTTTATCGTCGAGCAGGCCGGCGGCTTGTCCTCTACCGGTACCGAGCGGATCATGGAACTGCAACCCACCGGTCTGCATCAGCGCTGTCCGGTGATCATGGGTTCCAAAAATGAAGTTGAGCGGGTGCTTTCGTACCATCTCGAAGCCCAATAATTCGATATCAACGGTTCCCTCTCCCCTTGGGAGGGGGCGTCAGGAATTCAGGATGTAGTCAGGATCCGTGATGGAATCGAAATCCGCCTCTCCAGCTTCGCCGCCCGAACGGCTGCAACATACTACCCATCTCGCACTCACCCAAAAATTGCAACGCATCAGTGATCTCGCTGAAAAGCTTGTTTACATCAAATGGGGTCAGGAATTTTTTGTGCTGTTGCTGCGAGCCGCGCAGGATGTTCTGACTCTGGCTCGTGCGAAGCCCGAATACCAGCGCATCGCGGTGCTGGCGGAACGCATCGAACAGCAAATCAATACCTGTCTGGAAAAAGGCGAACTGCCCCGGGGTGCCGACCGGGAACGCCTGATGGCGGTCATCGATGCCCTGTGCCGGGTCGCGCCCGCCAGCGGTGCTTCGGCTGGCGAGCCACGCACCCATCGCCCCATCGAAACTATTACGACCCCGCTGTTTGCTCAGAGCACTCGTAACGAACCGCTGTCCTCATTAACCAGTCCCGAGGTGAACCGGCCGCAGCTCTGGCTGGTCGTGCCGGAACCCATCGGCGATCTGGCGCGTAAACTTCAACAACGCGGCGGCTTCCAAGTCCGGCTGTGCGGCAGCCTGGCCGAAGTCCGCGGGGCGTTGGAAGCCGCAGGGCCGACGCCCGCAGCGCAACCCGCCGCACTCATTATTGATCTGGATTACCTGGCGGATCCGCCCGCGCTCCTTGGGGAAATCAACGAATTACGCTCGTTGCTGGCACCGGATATTCCGCTGTTCTTCCTGGCAGATCGGGGCGACCTGACCGCCCGGATCGACGCGGTCAAAGTCGGCTGCTCCGGTTACTTCACCAAGCCGGTCGATCTGCCCATGCTGCTGGAAGCGTTGGACACGCGCATATTAAAACCGCTCAGCCAACGTATTCTCATCGTCGATGATCAGTTGCCCGCCACCCGGGAAATCGCCCGCTGGCTCGAAAGTCACGGGATGGTGACGCAAGTGTTGGCGCAACCCCAACAGGTGTTATCCGCTCTGCGTCATTTTCAGCCCAATTTGCTGATTCTGAGCCTCGATCTCAAGGATCTTGACGGCGTGTATCTCACGCAGGCGATTCAGCAACACGAACTATTCCACGGGTTGCCACTGGTGCTGTTGTCGGCGCAGACTGATATGAGCCAGCGTCTGGTGAACGCGGGGCTGAGTGGCGAAGCATTGCTCAGTCGGCCGCTCAATCCCGAATTGCTCTTGACCGCTGTCACCCGACGGTTGCGGCAAGGGCTCGGTCTCCATCACAAATTCAGTCAGTTGAGTCATCGGGATACGGTCAGTCGTCTGTACAACCGCCCCTACTTCCTGACCCATCTGGAGCGGGTACTGGTCGCCACCACTGCTAATGCTCAGTCGGCGGCCATCATGCTGATTACTCTTGATAATCTGCGGGGCTTGGACAGCCAGGATGTCTCTGCCGCGGATGAGGTGATTGAGCAGGCGGCGCAGCGGTTGCAAGGCGTTCTGGGACCTGATGCGATCGCCGCACGCTTTGGTGATGCGGTGTTTACGGCGTTGCTGGGCTTTTCCAGTCAAGAAGCCTTGCCCACCACCGCGCAAGCGGTGCAAACCGCCCTGGAAACCGAACCTTATCGGCTGGCGCATACCGACTTCCAATTACGCACCAGCATTGGCATCAGCATCGCCAGTCCTGATTTGCGTGACGCGGCAGTGCTTATCCAGCAGGCGGATTTGGCCTGTGGCATGGCTCGGGAAGGCAAGGATGCCCGGATTCATGTCCATCATGCGCAAAACGTGGAACCGGATGCAGCTAATCCGCAACAGCGGCGATTGCTGGAAGAGATTCGCGAGGCGGTGCAGCAACAGCGCATGAACCTGCTGTTCCAGCCGATCGTCAGCCTGCGGGGCGATCCCATGGAACGCTACGAAGTCCTCTTGCGGATGCGCAACCGGGAAGGCTGGGAGCTGTTGCCGGAAACCGTGTTCAGTCTAGTCAAGCGCCATCGTATTGGTATGGTGCTCGATCGCTGGGTCATCGCTCATTCCATTCGGGTGCTGCGCGAGCGGCAAATGCGCGGCCAGTCGGTGATATTGTTTATTAATATCTCGCCCACCATCCTGCAGGACGAAGAATTAGTGAGCTGGTTACAGGGGGGGTTGCAAAAAACCGGTGTGCCTGCGGATCGCCTGGCGTTTGAAATCACGGAAATGATGGGGGGGCTTTACCAGTCGACACTGTTGCCCTTCCTCCACCAGGTCAAGGATATGGGCTGTGGCATATCGCTGGATCACTTCAGCGGCCATGAACGCGCCCTGGCTCTTGCGCAAGCCCTGGGGGCTAACTATGTCAAGCTGGATGCCCGATTTACCCAGAACCTCGATGACAAAAAAAGTCAGGGAGAGCTGAGTAAATTAACGCGCACCTTGAACACCTTGGGGATTACCACCGTAGTGACGGGGGTGGAAGACGCCACGACTCTGCCACTCCTGTGGTCTTGCGGTATTGATTATGTACAGGGCTTTTTCCTGCAACGGCCGCATACGGAAATGAGCTATCACTTCGACCAGACGCTGATGTAAGCGGCGATGTGTGTCGATCCGACCACCGGACTGCTGAGTGTGGCGCGACAACGGTCATCGCCGAACAGTGATGACCGTCCGGATGGCGTCGCGGCGGATTTGATCGTGATTCATGGCATTAGTCTGCCGCCGGGTGAGTTTGGCGGTTCCTGGATTGATGCGCTATTTATGAATCAATTGGATCCGTCAGCGCATCCCTATTTCGCGGCGATTGCCGGGTTGCGGGTGTCGGCGCATTTGTTGATTCGCCGGGATGGCGAACTGGTTCAGTACGTTCCTTTCCAGCGCCGAGCCTGGCACGCTGGCGCGTCGATTTACGCCGGTCGCCCCCGTTGCAACGATTTCAGCATCGGTATCGAACTGGAAGGTGCTGACTCAGTGCCTTACGATGACCGGCAATACCCGGCACTGGCGGCGGTGATTCGGGCGTTGTGGGCGGTTTATCCGATGATGACGCCGGATCGGCTGACCGGTCATGCCGACATCGCACCGGGGCGAAAGACCGATCCAGGACCGGCTTTCGACTGGGCGCGATTGCGGAGTTGTCTGTCCATTCGGCCACTAAGGGCCGGCGGTGAATGTTTCGATGGCCAATAACGGGCGGAGCGTGACTTCGACAGTCCCCTCCGTGAAATAGCGTTTGAGGCGATCGGGGTGCAGGATGTTGCTGATCGCCGCCATGATCATACCCTGGTTCAGCGCCAGGTAGTCCATTGCCACTTGGCCAGTGGTCACGTTGACCGCATCATAAAAGCCGCCCCAGGCATAAGCGCCGAAGTTCTGACGCAACTGAGCCAGATTATTCAGCGCCTCCTGGGGGGCAAATTCCAGCGCCAGAAATGCCGCATGGGGTGTGACAACACCACGACCGTAGGTGCTTGGTACGGATTGCGGCTCGCGGTCGGGACAGTAACCCGCGCCGGAAGGATCGCGGAAGCCGTAGTTGACGGTGGTGCGTTCCTGATCGGATGTGTAGCCACCCGGATCCATTCCCAGCGGATCAACGCCCCATTCGCGGTAGCCTTCCTCGGGGTTTTGCGCGGGGGAGAAGCCCCAGTAGCCGTATCCAGCTTCGTCCAGGCCGTGCTCAATCTGGGACTGAACATAGAGCGGATGATTGACGCCCCAGCTTTGAGCGCCCCACTTCGCTTCGGGCACCAGCAATGCCGGCATCAGTGCTTCAAACATTGACCCACCCCAACTCGGCACGATGCGCTTATCGCGATAGGTGTAGTGGCCCTCGTAGACCTCGATTCCCAAGTAAGTGCGCGTGTCCCCCGGCGCGTCCATTTCCTGCCAACTCCAGTCGCAACTGTTGGGGAAGGTGCGCCAGAGCGCGAAGTAATGCTCCGGGGGAACCTGGCCTAAGGCGATGGCAAGGTAGCTGACGATGCGCGTTTCGGAGTTCAGGGTTCCGTAGTGATGGCCGGTATAGATGAAGTCTGACCCCTTACCGCAGTAGTTGCCTTTCGGGGAATTTTGGGCATCAGGCGCGTCTTCAACAGTCCAGAATCCGCCGCGCATTAACCCGGCTTCGACATCTGAACCACGGGCGTTTGGGTCGTAGTAGCAACTGAAGTCCATCCCGTCGAGGAGCGCTTGTGCCTGGTCGCGCTGTTGCGGTGCGGCGCGGGTAACCATCAATAACGCTGTCGCCAACCAGGCGTTGTCAACGCTTGACAGGAAGGGGTACAACCGATCCCCGGTCGTCGGCCAGCGGGTCAGTTTCTCCCCGGTCGCCGGGTTGTACCAGTTATAGAACTGACCGGTGTCCCTATGGCGTTCGAGTTTCGCCAGCGTGGTAAGGGTCTGGTTGATCCTGGCATCGGCCTGCTGGTCGGTGATGATATCCAGATCACGCGCCGCCAGGGTGCTCCAGAGGTAGACACCGATGTTGGTCGGGGACGTGTAGGCCGCACGAAGGCTGTCAGCGCTGACGTGATCTGCAGGCAATCCCGTACTGGGATCGGTCATCGCCTCGAAAGATCGCCAGGTATCCGTGGCGTACTCATGCAGGGTGAGCGTCGTGGGATCCTGGGGAACGGGATCGTCATTATTGCAACCGGTGGTGACCAACAAGGCGCACAGTGCGGCAGAGTAGATAACATGCAAAGGCTTCATAACACCTCGAAAAAGTTGATTTTTTTGGTAAGGAGGGTCAATGGTTGAACGATTGCTTTTTCTGATTGTAGTATGGGCGCACCAAAAAATAGTTTCCACAAATTCCCATCATTCCCACACCAGTCGCGCCAGATCGATGCAAACAATGGCATGGGTCTGGAGTTTGAGCCGTGTGCCGTATTTCTCCTCCAAGGCGGTGGCATATCGGTTCAGTTGTTGGCGGGCTTCGGCCAATTTCGCATGCACTTTGGGATGAGCGGCGAGGGTTTCACGCGGGGTCTGGGCCAGTTGTTCGGCGTTCAAACCCAGGTCTTTGGCAGCCAAGGTTTTGAATTCCAGTAGATGATCCAATAGTCGATATTGGCGCATATCCGGCCGCAGGATCATGGACAAATCGGCGTTGGCGCAATAACAGGAGCTGTTCTCCCGCATTTTCTATGGTGGCAATCCGGTCAGTACGATCCTGATAAAAGTAGCCTTGGCGGCGGATTTTTTCGAAATCAGCAATGCCATAAGGAAATTTCATGGGGTTCTCCGAAAGTCGGATTATAGTCTTCCTAATAGAGAGCCAGACTGAGGATATTAAGAAACTTATTGTTTTTATTGTTTTATTTTAAATTAATTTTTAATAATAGTTATAAATCAATAACTTACTTAAAATACCGAGTCCGGTTAACTATTAGGAAGACAATAGATAATTTTCTGCTTCGTCATCCCCACGAAGGTAAGTATCCAGTCTTTTCAGCAGGTCACTGGATTACTGCATTCGCAGGAATGACGGAAAATGAAGTCAGGGCGCTATGGGTCTGAACCCGTAATACCAGTGAGTTGGATAGTTCGGATTCAGCGGTTCGACGATTAAACTGGCTTGCTGCAATTTGGCGATTTGCCGCGCCGGTTCGCGATCAAAGGGAAATTCCGGGCGAATCCGGGGCGCGGCTCCCCAATAGCCAAAACCTTGATCCAGTCGCATAGTCCAGCAGTCGCGGTCATTCCAGATCAAGGTTAATTCACGGGCGTGGGGCAGAGTGCGGGATGATGCTTCCTGCCAGATAAAATTTGGCCACATCTCGGCAAACCAGGTTTCGATGACGTGTTGACGATCCCCGCTATCCCGCCAGTCATGGAATAACAACCGGGGCGTTTCAGCGGCGAGCCGATCCAGTTTGGCAGTATTGACCTGAATCAAAGTCGCTGGCGTCAAACCACCCGGATAACGCGCCAACCCCTCCAGCACACCACGCAGTAATACAAAAGTCAGCGGTGAACGCAGGTAACGGTCGCTATAGCTCACCGATTGCAATGGTTCTGCACCACGCAAATGCCGGGTTAATTCCAGTGCTTGTTGCTCTAATAGCCTCCAGACGCGGTCGCCAAAAGTAGTGGAGGGGCCATCGAGTTCACGGTGAATCGTCAGCGCAATAACGCCAGGCGCAGTTTGGTGCAGATCGTCCGGATGAATGCGTTGCCACGATTCCGGCAATACCGATAACGTTTCAGATTCCGTGGCCCGCACAAAGGGTCCACCGATTTCGCCACCGCCCCAGTCCGGGCGGGGAATCAATGCATCGGTTTTACTGGCAACCCAGCGCACTCGTTGATCCATGCCGCCCAGTTCAGCGATGAGCGGTAATCCTGCAACCTGATTTACGTCGGGAGCGCGGTACAGTTCAACATGGCTATAGGCAATCAGTGCAGCTAATTCATCACGCTGACTGCTATTGAGTTTATGCAATGCGGCGGTTGGAACGATTAAGCGTACCGCCGCACTGGTTTGCCGCCAGCGACTTAAATCGTCACGCAGTCGCCAGGCCAGCGGTTCCCACTCCCCGGCTTTCCCGCCAAGATAAATCCGTACTTCATGCACTGTTCGTTGTTGCCATTCCCGATTCAAGGCCAGCCGCAACGACTCCATTTCCAACTGACTGTGTGGCCCAAATGCCCGTAATTCATTCGGCAGGTCCAGCGCAGCTAGAAATGACTCCGAGAGTAATGAGATAGCGGTATGACGATTGAGATCTGCCAAATGATGTTGCGTATCGTGCGTCAGCAGACAGCCTTGGCAGGCGGCATCGCAACCGTGCGGACAATCCAGCGCGGCGCGGGTCTGCCGCAACAATTCCGGTAAGTGCGTCGTCATTTGACTGACATAACCCGCGCCACCCGTAGCCGTGTCGTAGAAATAAACGGAATGGGCGGGTTCACGATCAGCAGTACGACTGACGCCGACTGTTGCTCCGACTTCTGCTTCTTCAATTCCCAAGGTTCCACAGAAAGCCCGGCGTAAAGCCACCGCCACAGTGTAAGCCGCAATCCGGTCAATCGGTTTGCCGTCGGCGTCGTGTAATTGCAGTTCAAACACTTCGGTATGCGTGATGACGCCGAGCAGTATGCCACGCTGGATAGCCCAACTGGTTTCGTTATTGCCGGGACAGAGTGTTTCCCGGTCATTCAGACGGCCACCACGCAGACGTTTGTGATTTTTGAATGTTGCTGGCAGTGAACCTTCTTCACTTTCAGAATCAGCTAATCCGCAGCGCAGGCATAATGCATAGCCCTCATTGTATAAGCCGGCGCTGTGATGGAACAACGAACCATGAGCAGTATTCCGATAACGACCTAATGCAGCACGGGGTAATGACATCCAGTCTGCACCGTCCAGCGCAATCAGCGGATCGCGTACCGGGATATATTGCGGCAGAGAAATATCGTTATTGGGCTTATTGCGGATGTCTACAGCAAACCCGGAAGGCTGAATAAAGCGATGTAGTGTAAATGATTTGCCGCCGTGCTTTCCGCAATGGGGACAATGCTCCGGCATGGTAAGCCGGGTGCCATTGTGGCCGCAGCGTTTGCATTGCCAGACCCAGCGCAGGCTTTGAATTTCCGGCGCAGCTTCGGCTTCAGCGGGAATTTGCCAATTCAGCGTTACGCCGCCACTGCGATAAACCCGCCCGTCCAATACGGTGTCGGTGCCAGGGGCATAGTCGCGGATGGCAATGGTGAGATCACGGCTGGGAAAACCGACCCGGCGCGAGCGATTATCCTCGCGGTTCTGTTGACGCAGTTTCAGATATTCAAGCGTGGTCGTGATCAATGACACTACGCCAGTAGGAAAACCATAGCCGGGTAAAAAACCCAAATTCGCCAATTCACCCAACAGGTATTCATCGCGCAAGCGCTGTAATTGGATATCCACAGCTTGTTTTGCTTTGCGGTCATCTTCACGAGTCGCCACGATGTTCTGCTGATCGAGTAGTGCATCCAATTCCCGCAGCCAGCGTTCTGCCGCCTGGCGTATAGCTTGAGCTGTGCGATTCATTAAATACCCGGCAGACCGACCAGCCAGTATCGTGCCATGAATCAGGGTATTGATCCCAGTAGTCATTTGTTCGGCGGATTGTAGTTCTTCGCACCAAGCGACAAATCGGTCACAAATTGCAGAAGCTTCGGTGTCAGTCTTTTCAAAGAACCAGCCGGTATGCAGTCTGCGAATATCGGGAGTGCGGTCACGCAGAAAAGCAGCCAGTGCCAAGGCATTTAGATGACGCTGGACAATCGGTTCGCTTTGCAAAGCAACTTGCGGCAAACCGAGTCGGCTAACGAATGGCCACAGTGGATTTTCAAAAACCGCCGTGCCTTGAGGATTGGCCTTGCATAACGTGAAACTCAGAGCGGTAGTTTCGCCCCGGCGTCCAGCCCGTCCGGCTCGTTGCAGGAAATTAGCCGGGTGTGGCGGAACGTTATTCATGGCAACTGCGGTTAAACCACCGATGTCCACACCCATTTCCATGGTGGTTGAGCAACTCAACAGGTTGATTTGGCCGGCTTTGAACGCAGTTTCGCGGCGAGTGAGATCAATGCCGGCAATCTGTGCGGAGTGTTCCATCGCCCGGAAATAGCGGCGGTGCCGGGCGAGACGGTCGCTGATGTCAGACCAGGCCCCTATCGCCCGTAATGCCTGTACCTGTGGATCGGTTTCCAGCCAGATGTTGACTTCTTCGGGATCGCAACCAAGCCAGAACGGTTGCGGCAATCGCGGCATGATGACCCGTTGACACTGCGCCAAGGTATCCGGTGCGGGGAATGCGGGTAAATAAGGCGTGATTTCGTGGAATACGACGGGCAATACGCGGCGAGTCATCGGGCAAAACCAGGCTTCGCGCACCTCGGTTAATACCGCCTGCTTTTCCAGTTCCAATTGAAAGCCGTTCTCCGTTTTGGAGAGCAACGGGTGGATTCCATCCCAAATAGTGATCAGCATTTCGTCAATCTGACTGCTCTGCTCTTTGATCTCAATATCCAGATGAAAAACGTGACTCAGCAAGCGAATGAGCCGGTTATCTTTGGCGCGGCGTGAATGGATCGAAGGCCAAGAGCGTTGTGCCTTTCGGTTCGTGATCACAGTACCGGGCATAACCAGCGCGTTAGGCCAACCAGGGTAGCCTAACCAGCGAATTACATCAGGAGGAGCCTGAATTGCGGGCTTGCCACTTCGCAGAAAATAATCGACAGCAATTTGTAGCAACGCTCGCCATTCTTCCTGTTTAACACCCCGTTGCTGCATAACCGCCGGGGGGGTTACCTTATCCAGAGCCGGATAGTGCAATTTTACTAACCCTAACCCCTCCAGCGAAAACAGCCGCTTGGGACGCAAAAAGAACTCTCGTAACAGACAGAGTTTGACCAACAGGCGGTCGTCTGAACCAAAGGTGAGTTCCTTCAATGCCGGGAGCAACCAGCGATGAACATCATCAGTGATAAACAACTTATCTTCTGCTTCTTGCCACGTCAGTCGACCCAAGGGTGGCGCTTCCAATTTCGCCAAATCCTGACGTTTCTGCTCCAGGACACCGCGTAAAACCGGAGTAGTGCGCACCAAAGGCTCCAGCGCCTTAATTTCTGCCTCAATCTTTTGAATTTGGACGGGATCGGCAGGCTGGGCGCTGGCAGTTAGGGAGTGATAGAGCAGACTCCTTACATAATCACGCTCGCTTTCCTGTTGCAGCTTAATAGCAATGCGGGCAGTGCCTTGGCGACTGTCAGTAAAAGTGATTAACCGTCGCCCATCTAATGGCCGAGGTTCTTGCCCGTCTGTCAATGGCGGCATGGCTTCTAATAGCGTTGGGATCGCCGTACCGAGTAGAAATGGCGCACCGACTCGAATGGGATAAAATAGCTCACTGGCGTTTTTTCCTTTTTCATTACGGTCTTGCTTTCGACATATTGGGCATTCCAAACCCTTTTCAGTGGGAAAACGCAGATGCACAGGAATACCGACTTGCCCCGAAGGATCGAGACCACCATCAGCAGTCAATCCCCAATTCCGCACATTGGCCTGATTCAGTGAAGTCAATAAGCGCGGCTTTTTCTCAGTCGCTGCACTCGATTCATTAGCATCATTTGCATCTTCATCGTCTGCCAGTGGTTCCAATCCCTGTTGAAACTCATCTTCTTCCTGTGCATATTCTTGTGGTCGCAACCATTCCCGACCCTTCTCACTTGTTTCAGCAGCAGAAAGATATTCAGCGCCGCATTCCCGGCATTGCACCAGATCAAAAACCGGATATTGGCAATGTGCGCAATGTTCCCGTCGTTCCAGAAATACGGCACCAAAAGGCCAGTCTGATTGATCCAGTGCCGTCCCTGTTCTGCCGGAACACCCGCTATTGGCGCAAGCCCATAATCCATTGACGGTTCGTTGAAAAAGATGGCCACGCAATGGCAAGAATGGCTCGCCCTGTTCGTGTTTTGCCTGAGTACAGAGATCAAGCCATTGCAATGTTGATCGCCGGGCTGAGGCATCGGTTTGGCCGTGTAGAATTTGGGCAAGCTGGCTCAAAAGACTGGCCTGTTTAACCAATTGCTCACGCACTGCTCGCATTCGTCCATCACCTGCTAAAGCCACAAAGCGCTGTTCAGGAGTCAAGGCGCGGAGATTTTCCAGGTTAAGACAAGGCTGATTGATTCGAGTCAGCGCCTCTGGCAACAGGGGTGTTTCCCGTTGACCTTCGATGACCCGCACCCGATCCACGGATAAGCCAGCCACTTTCGCCAGAAATTCCGCCAGTTGCCGGCGAGAAGCATCACTGGCATCGCCTAGTGTGGCTGAAGTAGCAATAAAATGGACATTGCCGGGTTGGCAACCAAATGTATGCAAAACCCGCCGCAGCAATAGCGTTAATTCCGCCGCCTGCGAACCGACATAAGTATGCGCTTCATCAATTACGATCCAGCGTAATTGACCCTGCGACTGATCAATAATCGGACGGTCTTCATTTCGCACCA
>JAIFNF010000177.1 GCA_020047885.1 Gammaproteobacteria bacterium
CACCGCCGAGACGGTGATCCTGGTGAGCGATCCGCCGGCCACGGCGCCAAGCGCGCTGCAGACCGGCCGCATCGTGTCGCTCTGGCAGGTCGTTGACCAGGACGACGCCGACACGCTGCTGGTCAGTCCCGAGTACCTGTCTGAAGCCGCCACCGGCAGCCCAGCTACCTCGCCGACGCCGCGGGAGGCCCGCCACCGGCGCCGAGGCGACCGCGACGAGGCCATCACCGCCCTGACCAACGCCCTGGTGCAGTTCCTGACCAACGCCCAGCGCCAACTTGCACACCAGGGCAAGGCCGACGCCAGCGCGTTCGTGGCCTATCAGCCGCCGACGCAGAAGCAGATCGGCGCCATGGCTGGCATCCGCGTCCACACCCGTGTCGGGCGCGCTCTGCAGGACAGCAGTCCGGCAGGATGCCGGTTACGTGAATTGTGGGAGGCAACACGAACGGCTGATGGCGTCATGGGGTTCAATCTGCCTGGCAGATGAGGAGTTGCGTCGTGAAGCCGACTCCGATGCATCGCGTTGTTGGGCAGTTCTGAATGCGGCCGTGGTTACCCATTGCTTCCGTCTGTTGTATTATCCGCAAGGCAATACACTGCAAACTCACGGCCAAATTCAGACAATGAATACAGGGTGATATGTCCCCAATTTATTCCGGGGCGAATTGTCCCGTGCATATTGGCATTTATGAACCCATGGGATCTTAATGACTCTAGCGATGCATTAAATTCATTGGCGCCTGTCTTGTCATCTTCCATATATTTGCATCCGTGACCAATTGGCGCCTTAAGTAAATCTGAGATTATTTGAATTTGTTGGTTTGTTAAAATTCTAAGAGTTCTTATAAAGCAGCGTAACTTGTCTGATTTGTTTTCGGTATTTCCGCAAAGCGTATTGAAAAAGCAATGTCTTAAGTACGTCCTCCTGCTTTCAGTGATGTCATACAGCACCGCCTCGTTGATCTCGTCAATTATTTCGGCTAATGATTCAATATTTTGCTTTTCTAGGCCAATTATTCTCACCTCAACCACCTTCAGCATTTCAGACATCTCGTGATAAAATTGTTCTAGTTTCGCAAAGCGAATTTCTTGTTTCCTTCCAAAATATAATGTTGCAAGTGAACCGCCGACAACGGGAATTGCATTGACGCCAGCCTCTACAACTAACGAGGCGTAAGTCTTGGCTGGTAGGGATGTCTCATTGGCCATGTTTATGTCCTTGTTGACAAATAATCCGCCCAACATCAAAGAACACCGGAGTCGGCGGAGTGCTGATTCCGGTGTTTAAATTTGTTAGACGCCTTGTGTTTTAGTCATCGCGGATTTCTGTGAAAAAAGCAACTGTGACTCCTTGGATTGTTCGGGCCACCACCACTTGTCGTTGTCGGTAAATGAATATGGAGCCAGGTAGTATATGCAATTCATGATGAAATATGCTGAGCTTTTTATGCCCAGGCTGTATGCATGCCATGAATTGTATTCCGATTGGGAGTAGTCTGGACTGTATTTCCAATATCTCACAAAGACAGACCCGGCACAAACCATATCAACGACCGACATGTCATCCTGGCACCGTAATTCCAATTCGGCGGCACTATTGGTGGAAAAATTGTCGCCATCATAATAGAACAATCCCGCAAATATTTGGATTCTCCTTCTTGTGGAGTTCGTTTTCCGTCTGACCTAATCAGGTGAATGTTATCTCGAATTGTCTTAAGTTCCTCTTTGTATTTTGTTGTATTGAATTTCGTTTTTACTTCAATGATACCGATTACGGATTCCGGTGTCAGTATTACAAAGTCATCGTCTTTGAATAGTTGTGGCCTATTTGCGTCATACAAAATTATATCAATCTGCTTGGTGAGTCCATCTTTGCCGGCAATGAATCCAGTCCCAATCCGTACATTGTGCGGCAGATGACGTCTAAGAGCAGAAATAAGGACTTTTTCCTTCCAAATTCCATCACTTAGCCAATGCGCGTCGCCAATTAAATTTCTAACACGATCTTTGGAAGCCTGGAGTTCATTGCCGATTCCTTCATATAGCGACGCTATGTTCATTTGAGTGCCTGGCGGTTTATTTGGCGGATCGTTGTGAAGTTTGTGGTTGGCTACGATTGCCAGACTGCCGTGTATTGCATAGGATTGTGAAATATGCTGTCCCGGTCCCAGATAGGGACTTGCAGTCGCGCACCCTGTGTGGTGAGCGCCTTCACCCAGTGTGTTCTGATCATTAGTTGTCGTGGCAAAACGCTCATTTCCTGAAATTATCACAGTAACAACGTGGTAAGGTCTGGCGAAGATCAGCGTCTATTTCAGTGAAACCGCAGAAAACACGTGTGCCTTAGGGATTCTTCACATGCGAATCGATGACCCCCACGCCCAGCAACGCATCGATTCAGTACCGTTGCTGAACGTCCATCTGAATCCTCGCAGCCGCGACGAGATGGTGAAACTGATCCGCGGACTTCAGGGCGTGTACGCGGATGTTGTGATCGCCGTTGACGTTCTCAGGGGCGCACGCCGCGACACTGGGCGCCCAGGCATGGATATGTGGTCGATCTTCGTACTGATCACATCCCGTGAGGCTCTGTCGACCGACTACGATCGCCTGGAGGACATGGTTGAGAATCACGCTCTGCTGCGCGCTGCGATGGGCATTGGCAATTGGGAGGAACGCCACGTGTTCGACTGGACGCGGATCTGGCGCAACGTGCGCAAGGTTCGGGCCGAGACGCTGACTGAAATCAACCGACTGGTACTTCAACTCGGACATCAACTGTCACCGTTGTCCGTCGAGCAGGTCCGCATCGACAGCTTTGTGATGCGGACCAACGCGCATCATCCCAGCGACCTACGTCAGACGGGCGACGGGATCCAACTGGTCATCCGGCACGGATCTCGTCTGGCCGAGGCCATCGGCAGCACACTCCTGCGTCAACATGAATACTTGGCCCATCGAGCCAAGTTGCTGGTCTTGGTTGCAAGTCGTGCATCGTCATCCAAGCACCGGGACCGACTTTGCTGATGAGCGCTGCGCCCAGGCCCTGGATTTGATCGACCAAACGCATGCAAGCATGGATACGCTTGGCATCATGGAGCAGTCTGCAGCGATCTACGAGAAGGACCGGCTATTCTACGCAATGTCTGCATTGGCCACATGCGCACATGTTGTACGCGAGCGTCTCGTGCTGGGGCATACGGTAGAACTATCCGATCGGCTGTTCAGCATCTTCGAGCCGCACACTGAACTCATCTATCGTGGCAAAGTGCCAGTGCCGGTCGAATTTGGGCACCGCATCCTTGTGGCAGAGGACGCAGCCGGTTTCATCGTCCATGCAGAAGTCATGACCAACGGATCCCAAGATCGCGACGTAGCCGTGCCGGTGGCGCGTTCACTCAAGGATCGCTTCCCTGCTCTCAAAAGCATTTCCTTTGACCGCGGATTCCACAGTCCCGAGAACCAGCGTGGAGTTGCCGAGATCATCCCCGAGCCATGCCTGCCCACCACAGGCGAGAAAGCCTTGGCCAAGCAGATGGCGGAGGTTGGGCCGTCGTGGCATTGGATGCGCCGTCGTCATCCCGGCATCGAGGCTGCTATTGGGAACTTGGAAGACAACCGCGGATGCCGCCGTTGTCCTGACAAAGGCCGTGAAGGCTACACCCGCTTCCTTCAGACTGCCGTGCTCGCCCAGAACATCATGACCTTTGGACGACTGTTGTGGGCCAAGGACGACCCCGAGTCTATGCCGGCGCGAACCAAGCGTCCCGCGGCGTAGTCAAAAGTCCGCAAAGCGGGTGCGCCCCCCCAGGGATACTCTGTCCACCCAACTGGATTTAGTCCACAAAATCAACTGTGCTGACCAGTTATCCACATACACCACCCGAAACGAGGCCTGGAGGTCCACTGGGGCGATGGCTGGGTGGTCGGATTCTTGGGTTTTGCCACGACAACTCATTACGCTAATCATTAGGGCAACGTTACCCCTGCGCAATGCCCACCGCTGGATGGGTCATGTGAGTTTGTCGACAGTCGGATGACGTGTTGCGCATCTCTCAAGCGTCAGACGGGGCGATTTCGATGACCAGGTCCGGTTGGAAAGCGCGATTCTCCGTGCCGTACCCACGCGGGTTGCACACGACGCGGCAGCCATTGGGCAGCATATAGTCGAACGAGCAATGAGTGTGGCCATGAATCCAAAGCGGCACACCGGTGGTGAGGTCATCCCGGTCGTTGGCGAAGTATGCGTTCACCAGGCTGCCGCGGTACTGCTCGTGGCAACTCGACCGCGAGGGCAGGAAGTGGGTCACGACGATCGGCACCTCGCCGGCGGTCTGGGCCTCGGCGATCTGCTGCTGCAGGAAGTTGGTGGAGACCGCATGCATGGCTCGGCTGTCGTCCGGCGTCAGGGGGCGGTCATCCTTCCAGATCATGCCGTAGTCGTTCAGGCAGCCGAGCGCAGCGGTGCGCACGCGTGCAAAGGCCGCCTCGCCGGTGGCACCGTCCTCGGTCCAATCCATTGAACTCCACCAGGTCGAACCGATGAAGCGGTAGGCCACGCCGTGGTGCTCGTAGCGCCAGATACCGTCATCGAGCACCTGGAGATTGAATGCCCCGACCCGCCAGGCTCGTACCAGCGAGGACTGCTCACCGGCGATGTCGATCTGATACCAGTCGTGGTTGCCGGGCACGTAGACGACGGGCTTGCGTACCTGGTTGCAGAGATCCATCAGCGCCTTCGTCATCCGCCGGCCGTTGGCCAGATCGCCTGCCACCACCACTACATCACAGGCCACCTTGGGCGCGACGAAGCCGCCATGCTCGATGTGCAGGTCGGACAGGACGTGCAGCCGCAGTGGGGGCTTCGCGCGTTTCATGCTGGTGGGTCAGCTTTTCCCGACGCTGGCACGGCTGCCGCCAGCGCCAGCGCCGATTCGGCCGACCCGGTGATCCATGTCGTCGCCCGCTCTGGGGTGAATACCACCGGCATGCGATCGTGGATGTCGGCGATGCTAGCGTGAGCGGCGGTGGTCAAGACCACGACGCAGCTGCCCTCGGGGGTGGATTCCCAGAGACCAGCCATGGCCCAGGTCTCCAGTCCCTCGGGCCGCAGGAGTTGCTTGGCACCACGCTTGGCGTCGGGGTCGGCCCGCTTCCATTCGAACCAAGCCGTCGCCGGCAGCAGGCAGCGGCGGCGCTGGACGGCCTCGGCGAATGTCCGCTTGCCGGCGGCGTCCTCGATCCGGGCGTTGATCAGCTTGCCGCTGCTGGCGAAGTCTCGGCTCCAGCCCCAGGTCATCAGGCCGAGGCGCCGGGGACGCTCGGCCGGGCCTTCCAGCAGCACCGGCACCCGGCGGGTGGGACGGATGTCCGTGTTTGGCTCCCACGCCTCGGCGCCGGTGGCGACCTGGGCAGCCCAGCGGCCGGCCATGACCGGGATGGTCTCGGAGTTGGCGAAGCGCCCGCACATGCCGGGCATGGTAGGTGGGCTGCGGCCCAGTCACGGCTGGGGCGGCCGACCTCTCTGTCCGGTGTAGTTCGGCTCGTCGAGCCGGACGGGGCTCATAACCCGGGCAGAGAGGTCAGAGAGGTTCCGGCGCGGCGGGTCGAATCTGGGGGTGTCCGGCTCGTCCGGGCGGTGGCCCGGCCCGGACAGAGAGGTTCAGATAACGCGAGAACCCCCGGTTTCCGGGGGTTCTGCGCCGGCCTGTCGGCCTGGACCTGTTAACGGAAAAGCCCCGGTTTTCACCGAGGCTTTTCTTTGGTTGCCGAAAACGGATGTGAACGTGCAACCCTTTGGTTATGAGGTGCCAAGTCGCCGGCATTTATGTAACCAATTTAAATACAGTTACATACAATAACTTTCGGCCTCTCGTCCAGCGCCCTGCCACGGTGCGCCTTTTAGGTCCGAGCTCATAACCACAGGGTGGAAATCGGCAGGTTCCACCTCCTTTTCGTCTCTCTCTCCCGACCCTGGGGTTATGAGGTGCCCCGGCATCCATGGCTGGACATACCCCAGGTCAGAGGAGTTGGCTGAGCAAGGTCCGCGCCGGCACCACGACCGGTTCATGGCGGGCGAAGCAATCCGCTGGCACGTAATCCCGGTCGAGCACCACCTGGAAGGCATGCGGGGCTTTGATCTGGTCCTGGTAGTATT
>JAIFNF010000059.1 GCA_020047885.1 Gammaproteobacteria bacterium
GCCATGATGAGGTGGGACATCTGACGATGGCCTTCAATCGTGTTTTGTCAAAACTGCTTGAAAGTCGTGCTGATCTGGAACGTATGGCGCACCACGACACGTTGACCGGGTTGCCGAACCGTCGGTTATTGGCTGATCGTATGCAACAAGCGCTGAGCCGTGCTCAACGTAGCCAGCGGCCAATGGCTTTGTTATTTATTGACTTGGATGGATTCAAACCGCTGAATGACTAATTAGGACACGCGGCAGGCGATGCGGCCTTAGGCAACGCGCAATAAAAATCCTCCAGTGATCTGCTGGGATCATGGCTTTGACCGCGGATGAGGATCGCGCCACGGAAAGACACGGAAGACTGGCCAGGTTTGGAAAGGTATGGGACTATTTTTTGCGAGTTGCCTTATGTGAAGTGGCTGAGCGCTTGTGCGCCGTGGTACGGCGTGAAGATACCGTCGCGCGGGTCGGCGGGGACGAATTCGTGATCCTGCTATCCGACCTGAATACCGATGCCAGAGCGGCGGTGGAGTTGGTCGCTAATAAATGTCTGGGCGTTTTTCAGCAGCCTTTCGTCATCCATGACCAAGCCTATCGACTGGGAACATCGATTGGGATCGCCATAGGTCATGGCGAGTATTCCCCGGATCAATTGCTGATTGCTGCCGATCAGGCGATGTATCGCGCCAAGGAAGCCGGACGCGGGCAGTTTTTCTGGGCGATGGATCCGTCAGTGTGCCAACCCTCATGGAAATAGTAGTCATCTTTTTTATATGACCAACCCCATCATTCTGGGTGGTCTGATGCTGGCCTTTTATCTGTGTGCGCTCACCGACAGTGCTCCAGCCAACGCTGACGCAGGGGTGCTGTGAAGCCCGTACATCATCACATCAAGGAACAGGTCGAGGTCGCCATTGGGAATGGCGAGCCTTGCGGTCGGTCGCCTCGCCTACATCAAGTCAAGAGCCACGCGAGTACACGGTTTTCGGCGAATGTCCCCAATAGCGGTAGGCGGGGTCTTTCCAGCAGACTTGTCCAATCCGCCCGCTTGCCGGACAATGCGCCCACGCAAAACGATAACTTTAGTACGCTCATTCGCGAGGTAGACAGTGTGAAACGGCAAGTGCGCAAGGCGGTTTTTCCGGTCGCTGGACTAGGAACGCGGTTCCTGCCGGCCACCAAGGCCAGTCCCAAGGAAATGCTCCCCATCGTCGATAAACCGCTGATTCAGTACGCGGTTGAGGAAGCGGTGGCGGCGGGCGTAGACACCCTGGTGTTCATCATTGGCCGCACCAAGAACGCCATTGCTGATCACTTCGACAAGGCTTACGAACTGGAAGTTGAACTGGAAACGCGGGGCAAAACCGACCTGCTCAACATCGTGCGCAACATCGTGCCGAAAGGTGTCGAGTGCGTCTATGTTCGCCAGGCCGAAGCGCTGGGGCTGGGCCATGCGGTGCTGTGCGCCCGGCCGGTGGTGGGCAATGAACCGTTCATGGTCATTCTGGCTGACGATCTGATCGAGAATGACCCGACTGAAGGCGGGACCATGACCCAAATGGTCCGGTATTTCAATAAATACCAGTGCTCCATCCTGGGTGTTGAACGGGTGCCCAAGTCGGAAACCAATAAATACGGCATCGTCCATCCCCTGCCCTTCGCCACCCGACTGAGCAACGTCGATGGCATCGTGGAAAAACCCAAGCCCGAGAATGCCCCCTCTGATCTGGCCGTGGTGGGCCGCTATATTCTCACCTCGCGGATTTTCGATTTGCTGGAACATATCCCGCGTGGCGCGGGTAACGAAATCCAGTTGACCGACGGCATCGCTGCCCTGATCAATGAGGAACAGGTGCTGGCCTACGAATTCTCCGGGCGGCGGCATGATTGCGGCAGCAAACTCGGCTATCTGGTCGCCACCGTCGAATACGGTCTGCGCCATCCGGAACTGGGTGAACAGTTCCGCGCCTATTTGCAATCCTACGGTTGCTCATTTGGTCAAGCTGCCCCGGACACAACCGACCAGGAGTAAACCATCATGTCCCAGGGATTACTGGTTTTAAATGCGGGTTCATCCAGCATCAAATTTTCGGTATTCGCACTGCCCGCCAATGGGGGCGAACTGGAACTGGTCTGTCGCGGCCTGCAGGAAAACATCGGCGAGGATAATCCGCACTTCAAGGCGTTCGATCATGCCGGGCAGGTCTTGGCGGATAGTCGGCTGACCGCCCCGGAGGGTCAGTATCGCAAGCTGGCCCCCGAAATGCGCCGCCGTGCGTCCGACCCGGCTTCCGCACCCACCCCAACGCCCACGTCCACCGCGATTTACGATCATCAGGCGGCGCTGCGCGACCTGCTGACCTGGCTTAAACAGACCCCCGGCCTGCCCGACGTCATCGCGGTCGGCCACCGGGTCGTGCATGGCGGCGAGGAATACAGCGATCCCCAGTTGCTGACTCCGGAAATCGTGACCCGGCTGGCGCATTTCATCCCGCTGGCACCGCTGCATCAGCCGCATAACCTGGCCGGCATCCATGCCTTAACGGCGGTGCGTCCGGATCTACCGCAAGTCGGCTGCTTCGATACCGCCTTCCACTACGTTCAGCCGGAACTGGCCAAGCTGTTCGCCCTGCCGCAGGTCTACCGGAAAGAAGGCGTGCGTCGCTATGGCTTCCACGGTCTGTCCTATGAGTTCATCGCTGACCATCTCGCCGAGGTCATGGGCACGCCGACGACCGGGCGGATAGTGGTCGCGCACTTGGGTAATGGCGCCAGTATGTGCGCCATGCGCGATGGACAGAGCGTCGCCAGCACCATGGGCTTCACTGCCGTAGAAGGTCTGCCGATGGGCACCCGCACCGGTTCGCTCGATCCCGGCGTACTGATTTATCTGATTGAACAGCACGGCATGGGTGCCAAGGATCTGACCAATCTGCTGTACAAACAGTCCGGCCTGCTGGGTCTGTCCGGGATCAGTAACGATATGCGGGAATTACTGGCCAGTCCCGATCCCAACGCTAAGCTGGCGGTTGATTATTTCTGCTACCGCATCGCCCGCGAACTCGGGTCACTGGCGGCCTCGCTGGATGGGCTGGATGCACTGGTGTTCACTGGCGGCATTGGCGAACATGCCGCGGCGGTGCGCGAGCAGGTCTGCGCCCGTTCGGCCTGGCTAGGCATCGACATGGATCTGGCAGCGAACGCCAGCGATGCCCAGCGGATCGACCGGGCGGGCAGTCGCACAGCGGTTTGGGTGTTGCCCACCAATGAAGAACTGGTCATCGCCCGGCATACCCGGCGGTTGGTGTTGCACGGCTAAGGCAACCTGCACTGTGAAATCCTCCCGTGATCAACTTGAAACATCGCTTTGACCGCGTATGAGGATTGAGCCACGGAACAACACGGAAAAAATCTTCCGTGTTGTTCCGTGTTGTTCCGTGGCCAGGTTTGGAAGGGTATGGGAATATTTTTTGCGAGTTACCTAAGGGTCGGAAATCACTATGTGTGGAATCGTCGGCGCGATTGCGGAACGGAATGTCACGCCCATCCTGCTGGAAGGACTGCGGCGGCTGGAATACCGGGGCTATGATTCGGCAGGCGTGGTTACCCTGGACAGCCGGGATGGTCAGTTGCACCGGTTGCGCACGGTGGGCAAGGTGCAGATGCTGGCCGACCGCTTGCAACAAGAACCGGTACGCGGTTCGCTGGGCATTGCCCACACCCGCTGGGCGACGCATGGCGAACCCTGCGAGCGCAATGCCCATCCCCATGTCAGCAACCAGTCGGTCGCGGTAGTGCATAACGGCATCATCGAAAATTACCGGGAACTCAAAGACGAACTCATCGCCGCTGGCTACCACTTTGAATCGGACACCGATACGGAAGTCATTGCCCATTTGATCGACCAGCAGCGGCGGCAGACCGGTGATCTGCTGACTGCTGTCCAGCAGACGGTAATGCGATTGCACGGTGCTTACAGTTTGGGCGTGATCTGCCGTGAAGCACCGGAACGGCTGATTGCGGCACGAGCTGGCAGTCCCCTGGTGCTGGGCATTGGCATTGAGGAGCACTTCATCGCCTCGGACGTCTTTGCCCTGGCTCCGGTCACGCAAACCTTTGTGTTCCTGGACGAAGGCGATATTGCTGACGTGCAGCGCGAAGGTTTCACCCTCTATGACCACACGGGTCAGACGGTAGAACGACCCTTGGCCTACTCCGCCCAGCAGGGCGCGGCCATTGGCAAGGGCGGCTACCGCCATTTCATGCTCAAGGAAATCTTCGAGCAACCGACGGTGGTCGCCGAAACCTTGGCGGGACGTATTCATCAAGGCCGGTTGCTGGATGAGAGCTTTGGACCGGAAGCCGGGTCAGTGCTGGATCGCACGGCAGGCGTCCACATTGTCGCCTGCGGCACCAGCTATCACGCCGGGCTGGTCGCCCGCTACTGGTTGGAACAGTTGGGCGTCCCCTGCATGGTCGAAGTCGCTAGTGAATACCGCTACCGGCTTGGCGTCACGCCACCGGGAACGCTATTCGTCAGCCTTTCCCAGTCCGGGGAAACCGCGGATACCCTGGCGGCGCTGCGGGCGGCTAAAGAACGCGGCTATCTGTCCACCCTGGCGATCTGCAATGTCGCGGAAAGCTCGCTGGTGCGCGAATCGGCCTTGACCTTGTTGACCCGCGCCGGGCGGGAAATCGGCGTCGCTTCCACCAAGGCGTTCACTACCCAACTCGTCGTTTTGCGCTTACTGGCGCTGCGGCTGGGTCGGCGGCACGGTTTGAGCGCTGCCGAAGAAGCGGCTTTCGTGCGTGATCTGGAACGGTTGCCGAAGGTGCTGGAAGAGGCGCTGGTACTGGACAGCGCTATTGAGCGGCTGGCCGAACATTTCGCTGAGAAACATCACGCCCTGTTCCTGGGTCGTGGCCCCCAATATCCCATCGCCATGGAAGGGGCGCTCAAGCTCAAGGAAATCTCGTACATTCACGCCGAAGCCTATCCCGCCGGGGAACTCAAGCACGGCCCGCTGGCGCTGGTGGACAGCGATATGCCGGTGGTTTGCGTGTTGCCGAAGGACGGCTTGCTGGAGAAAGTCCTGTCGAATTTGCAGGAAGTGCGTGCCCGGGGCGGCGTGCTGTTCCTGTTCGCTGACCGGGAAGTCGATACCCCTCTCAGCGGCGTTGACACCCACGTCCTGTCACTGGGTGCGGTGCCGGAATCCATCGCACCCATCGTCTTCACCATTCCGTTGCAACTGCTGGCCTATCATGTCGCCATTCTCAAAGGCACCGACGTCGATCAACCCCGCAATCTGGCCAAATCCGTCACGGTGGAATGATCCAGGCAGTTTTTGCGCCCTTTGCAAAAGGGTCTAAACTATTCGCCAGTCTTTCCAAATCAATGAGCGTGTCAGAATGAACCATAAAAAATACGATGTCATCGTGATTGGAACAGGTCCCGGCGGAGAAGGCGCGGCCATGAAGGCGGCTAAGGACGGCAAGTCCGTCGGGGTGATCGAAAAGCACCATCTGGTTGGCGGCGGCTGCACCCACTGGGGTACCATCCCGTCCAAGGCGTTGCGCCATTCCATCAACCGGATGCTGGAATTCAACACCAGTCCGGCGTTTCGCAACGCACTGGGTCACGCCCTCAAGCTGTCCTATCCCGAACTACTGCGCTCCGCTGAGTCGGTGATTGCCCGGCAAACCGCCATGCGCCGGGATTTCTACGAACGCAACCGGGTGCGGCTCTATCACGGTCAAGCCAAATTTCTGGACGCCCATACCCTGGAAGTCCGATCCGGCAGTGCCGAACCCACCCTCCTGAACGCGGACGCCTTCATCATCGCCAGTGGCTCGCACCCGTTCCGCCCCCAGGATATCGACTTCAATCATCCGCGCATTTTCGACAGCGACACCATTCTGAGCATGTCCACCACACCGCGCTCGATCCTGATCTATGGCGCGGGAGTGATCGGCTGTGAATATGCCAGTATCTTCCGCAACATGGGCTGCAAGGTCGACCTGGTGGACACCCGGGCGCAATTGCTCTCCTTCCTGGATGATGAAATCGCCCACGCGCTCAGCTACCACCTGCGCGACCAGGGCGTGATGATCCGCCATAACGAGGACTACGAAGCCGTTGAAGGTCAGCCGGATGGCATGACCATGTCCTTCAAATCCGGCAAGCGCATCAAGGCCGACGTGCTGCTGTGGGCGAATGGCCGCACCGGGAACACGGCGAACATGGGATTGGAAGACCTGGGCATTACGCCGAATAATCGCGGCCAGATCAAAGTTGATGACAACTACCGGACTGCCCTGCCGCACATCTACGCGGTTGGCGACGTGATTGGCTATCCCAGCCTGGCCAGTGCCGCCTACGATCAAGGCCGGTTCGCGGCGACGCATCTGGTGGAAGGCAGTTGTGACCATCATCTGATCGATTACATCCCGACCGGCATCTACACCTCGCCGGAGATCAGTTCTGTAGGCCGCACCGAGCGTGAACTGACCGAAGCGCGGATCCCCTATGAAGTCGGCCACGCCTATTTCAAGAGCCTGGCGCGCGCCCAGATTACCGGGCGCACGGTAGGTATTCTCAAGCTGCTGTTCCACCGCGACACACTGGAAATTCTGGGTATCCACTGCTTCGGCGACCAGGCGGCGGAAATCGTCCACATTGGCCAGGCCATCATGGCGCAGCCCGGCGAGGCCAATAGCATTCAATATTTCGTCAACACCACGTTCAATTACCCGACCATGGCCGAGGCGTACCGCGTCGCTGCCCTGAATGGTCTCAATCGACTGGCTTGAAGGAGCGTTTTTCATGGATATCACTCCCTATCTCAAACTGATGGTTGATAAAGAAGCGTCTGACCTGTTCTTTCATGTCGGTGCGCCAGTCAATATCAAAATCAGCGGCGTTGTGCGACCCATCGGCAATAAAGTGCTGGGGCCGGGTCAGGTGCGCGAAATCGCTTACTCAGTGATGAAAGATGACCAAATCAAGGAGTTTGAACACGAATGGGAGCTGAACTTCGCCATTCCGTTGCAGGGAGTCGGTCGGTTCCGTTCCAATGTGTTCAAACAGCGCGGCGAAGTGTCGATGGTGATTCGCTACATCAAGGGTGAAATCCCGCAGGTCGAAGAACTGGGTCTGCCCCCGTTATTGCGGCAAATCATCATGGAAAAGCGCGGCATGATTCTGCTGGTGGGCGGCACCGGTTCCGGTAAATCGACCACCTTGGCGGCGATGATCGACCACCGGAATTCCAGTTCGCCCGGCCACATCATCACCATTGAAGACCCGATTGAGTTCACCCACCCGCACAAGAAATCGGTGATCGCCCAGCGCGAGATCGGCATTGACACGCACAGCTATGAATTGGCGCTGCGCAGCGCCATGCGCGAAGCCCCGGATGTCATCCTGGTGGGCGAAATTCGGGAACGCGATGTGATGAAATTCGTGATGACCTTCTCCGAAACCGGCCATCTGGTGCTGTCGACGCTGCACGCCAACAACGCTAATGGCGCTCTGGAGCGTATCGTCAACTTTTTCCCCGAAGACGCCCGACCGCAGTTGCTCATGGACCTGGCGCTGAACCTCAAAGCCATTATCTCGCAACGGCTGATCCGCTCGCTGACTGGCGGGGTGGTGCCGGCGGTGGAAGTGTTGCTGAACACGCCTTACATCGCTGATTTGATTCAAAAGGGCAAAATTGACTACGTCAAAGACGCCATGGAACAGTCCACTGAATCCGGTACGCAGACTTTCGATCAGGCGCTGTTCAAGCTGTACAAGGATGGCAAGATTTCCAAGGACGAGGCCATCAAGAACGCCGATTCCAAGAACAACGTGGCCTTGCAGATCCGCCTGGCGGAAGGCATGGAGTCGGGGGGCAGCAGTAAGAAATCATCGGTGAACCTGGCCGATCTGACGCTACATGACGATGATGACGACAAGGGCGGACGGTTCGGCATTTGAACACTCGACTGGCTCGCCGCATGGCGGATATCGCGCCCTTTTACGTCATGGCGCTGTTGGCTCGGGCGCGGGAACTGGAGGCGGCGGGTCGTTCGATCATCCATTTGGAAATCGGCGAGCCGGATTTTCCCACTGCTGAACCGATTATTGCCGCGGGTTGCCAGGCACTGGCAGCGGGCCGCACCCGTTACACAGCAGCGGCCGGGTTGCCGGAATTGCGTCAGGCGATCAGCGACCATTACCGGCGGCGGTATGGCGTGACGGTTCCCGCCGGGCGCATTATCGTGACGCCGGGCGCGTCCGGGGCGTTGCAATTGGCCACGGGGGTGCTGATTAACCCTGGCGACCGGGTGTTACTGGCGGATCCGGGCTATCCCTGCAACCGGCATTTCGTGCGGTGGGTGGAAGGGGTGGCGGTGGGCATTCCGGTGGGGTCGGAGGCCGGCTATCAACTGACCGCCCCACTGGTGGAACAGTACTGGGATGAACAAACGGTTGCGGTGTTGCTGGCCTCGCCGGCCAATCCCACCGGTACGGTGATTCCGCCAGATGAGCTATCCGCCATTATTACCACCGTGGAAGCGCGGGGCGGACGGGTCATTATGGACGAGATTTACCATGATCTGGTCTATGGGGCGGCGCTGCAAACGGCGCTAGCCTATTCCGACCAAACGTTTGTGGTCAACAGTTTCAGCAAGTACTACGGGATGACCGGCTGGCGACTAGGCTGGCTGGTGGCGCCGGAAGACAGCGTCGGTGCCGCAGAGAAGCTGGCGCAGAATCTGTTTCTGGCGGCCTCGACCCCGGCGCAATATGCCGCGCTGGCCGCGTTCACCCCGGATGCACTGGCGATTTTTGAAGCACGACGGCTGGTGTTTCAGGCGCGACGGGATTTCCTGCTGCCCGCCTTGCGGGACTTGGGCTTCGTGATTCCCGCCACTCCGGATGGGGCGTTCTATCTCTACGCGGATTGCAGCCGCTTCACCGACGACAGCTACGGCTTCGCATGGCGCTTGCTGGAGGAAACGGGTGTCGCCATTACCCCTGGCATCGACTTTGGCCATCATCGACCGAACCTGCATGTCCGCTTCGCCTACACCAACGCCATCTCGCAACTGGCGGAAGGGGTGGAACGGCTCCGGGAAGCGTTGCGGGATTGAAAGCAGCGCTATTCCCAGTGGTTCAACACCCGTTCGGCGGCTTCAACATTCGCCCGCAAGTGTACCGGATTCAGCGTCCCCACGATCACGCTGCTGACGCCGGGTTCCGCGAAAATGAACGCCAACGAAGCCCGCACCGGGTCGGCATCCGCCAGCGTGTCCAGATGCCCGCTGAGTAAACCCTTTTTGATGAAGATGCCCTTACCGGCGAGGTGCGCAGCGCGAATGACCGGTAATTCCTCCCGCTGGGCAAGATTACAGGTCGCCATCACCACATCGCCGCACTCCACCGCCCGCAACCCGCCCGCGACCGTTTTACTGGACATCCCCACGGCGCGAATCAGTCCGGCTTGCTGGAGATTCCACAGGGTCGGCAACACCTCCGCCTGCTCCAGAATGGCCCGATCATCCCCGCTGGAATGAATCAGCACCACATCCAGCGCTTCCACGCCCAGTCGTCGCAAACTGCGCTCAACGCTGGTGCGAGTGGCGGCGGCAGTGAAGTCGAACGACGAAACGCCCGCGTGGAAGGCTTCCCCGACCTTGGTCACGATTACCCAGTCGTGCCGACAGCGCTGTAGCAGTCGACCCAGCCGTTCCTCACTTTCCCCATAGGCCGGTGCGGTGTCGAGCAGGTTAATCCCCAAATCCCAGGCTTGTTCCAGCAGCGCCAGCGCTTCCTGATCAGTGGGCAAATTGAAGGGCTGGGGGTATTTCACGCCCTGGTTACGGCCGAATTTGACCGTCCCCAGTCCCAATGGACTGACCCGCAGGCCGGTCGATCCCAAGGGTCTCAACTCCATGTGAGGTCCTCACGATCCCAGGGGTAAAGGCCGATTTCCGGGCGTGGCCAGTCCCCCAGCAGACTGAAATCCACTGGCTGGGGCTGTATATTCAAGGCGTTACGCAATACCGCTTCAATCTGTTCCGCCAACAACGGCGCCAGCGCGAGCTTGGTCGGCCAGGCGGCAATGACCCGACCCTCGCGAAAGACACTGAAACTGGCGGGTCGGCTGCTGCCGGGTTGATGCGCCTCAGCGCGTTGAATGGTGAACGTGGCAAATTCGACCGGGTTCCAGTCCACCCACGGCAACAGCGCCTGCAATTCGCCACGGGCGACCCGGATTTGCTCATTACGGTCGCGCTGAACGCCCGCTTCCGCCAACCCGCCGCCGAGATACCAAATCAGTCGGCCCTGCGCGTCGTTATGGCTGGTCACGGTCAGGCGCGGGACCTCGCTGGCTCCAATACAATGCGCGTACAACGACCCCGGAAGATTGTTGCCACGCGCCATGACCATGTGCAGAGGGCGTAATTGCTGGGTGACCCACGGCAATCCCGCATTGCCGACGCCCGCCGTGAATACCGTGACTGAAGGCCGAATCACCACCGGCTCCCGGTCAGGATGGCGCAGCGTTAGATGATCGTCCACCGGCAAAAGGGCGGGTCCGTCATGGCGAACGATGGCCTCCCGATAACGCTCAGCCAGCACCGTCAGCACCGAGGCGACATCGATAATCGGCTCATCCAGCCGGTACACCGTGCCCTGGAAATCGGGATGGTGCAGCACCCGCGGATCGTGATCGTCTGCCATGCCTGCCTCCGTCACCTTCTCAACCCGGCCGCGCATCAGCTTACTGGCGAAAAAAGCGGCTAACTGCGAAGTCAGAGTGTGGGTCGCCCAGAGGTATTGATGTTCCGCCAGCAGCGCTGCGCCGCGCAGATCAATATCGGCTTCGCCACGCAGACAACGCCGCCATAACGTTGGCATTCCGGCAACCGCTTCGGCGGTCTGGCCCGCCTGACCGTGCAGACCATACTTGGCTCCACCGTGAATGATGCCCTGGGCGCAAAGCGTTTGACCGGCACCGAGTCGGTCGCTTTCGATCAGCAACGCCCCGTAACCCTGCTCACGCAAACGCGCCAATAGCCACAGACCGGCCATGCCACCGCCGATAATCGCGACATCTACGTTGAAAGCGGAACTCATGACGCTCCCGGTCGGTTCAGAATGCGGGTGATGGTGCTAGTGGTCGAACAGCCTTCGATGTAATCCATCACCACCACTTGACCGCCCGCTTCCCAGACGCAGCGATTGCCGGGGATATTCGCCGGATCGTTGTCGCCGCCTTTGACCAGATAATCCGGCTTGACCGCGCAAATCAACCGTTCCGGGGTGTCTTCATCAAACCGGACGACCCAGTCCACCGAGGATAGCCCAGCCAGCACCCGCATCCGCTGCCAGAGCGCGTGAACCGGCCGGTCAGTACCTTTGAGGCGGCGCACGGAATCGTCATTATTGACCGCAACGATCAGCCGATTGCCCAATCGCCGGGCCTGTTCCAGATACGTCACATGGCCCGCGTGCAGAATGTCGAAACAGCCATTGGTCATCACGATGGTTTCGCCATGTGCCTTAGCGTCCGCCACCGCCCGCAGCAACTGCTCTTCGTCCACCACCCCACGCGGCGGTTCTTCATGTTCATACAGCGCCCGGCGCAATTCGGACACGGTGACGCTGGCGGTACCCAGTTTGCCCACCACAATACTGGCCGCCAGGTTGGCCAACACCGTCGCGGCGGGCAATTCCAGACCCGCCGCCAGACCCGCCGCCAAGGTGGCAATCACCGTATCGCCCGCCCCGGTCACGTCATAGACTTCACGGGCGCGGGCCGCCAGATGCAGCGGTTCGCCTTCGGCGCGTAATAAAGTGACGCCCAGTTCCCCCCGCGTAATCAGCAACGCTTCCAGTTCCAGATTCCGGCGCAGCGCCTGACCCTTGCCCACCAGTTCCGCCTCATCGCGGCAATGACCGACCACTGCTTCGAACTCGGCCAGATTCGGGGTTAGCAGCGTCGCGCCATGATAGCGGCGGAAATCCTGACCCTTGGGATCGATCAGCACCCGCTTACCGGCAGCGCGAGCCAATTGAATATAGGGTTCAATGTCGCGCAAGGCACCCTTCTGGTAGTCAGAAAGAATGACGACATTCACCTCCGGCAGATGTGCCGCGAACCGTTCGCGGAGCATCGCCGGATCGAAGCCCGGAAAGCCGTCTTCAAAATCCAGCCGGAGTAATTGCTGGTTGCGGCTCAACACCCGCAGTTTGGTAATCGTCGCCTGGCCGGGCTGGCGGAGCAGCTCGCACAGGATGCCCAGCCGATGCAGTTTGGTTTCCAGCACGTTCGCCGATTCATCCGCGCCAACCACACCCAACACCCGGACGTGACCGCCCAGAGTGGCAATGTTGACCGCAACGTTGGCCGCGCCGCCGGGCCGCTCCTCGATCTCTTCAACTTTGACGACCGGGACGGGGGCTTCCGGTGATACCCGGAAGGTCGGGCCGTGCCAGTAGCGATCCAGCATGACGTCGCCGACGATGAGGACGCGAGCCTGTTCAAAATGGGGGATTTCGGGTTTCATGCGTTGCCTGGGAAATTCAAAGTGGGCTTTTTAGGTGATTGCTCATAAAAACTATACCGAATTCGATCATCATTCCAGAAATTAGCCACGGAAAAACACGGAAAAACACGGAAAATTTTTTCTTTTTCTGTGTCATTCCGTGTTTTTCCGTGGGTATCCTCTTTTCGGGGAATCACCTTTAGGGGTCAATAGCAGGCGGTGCAACCACCCGGTTGAAATTCCGCCGCGCCTCGGTGATCGCCGCCAGCCGTTTTCGCCGCAAGACCTCCGCCAGCGCCAGCCCGGTTAATCCCTGCGCCACCAGTGGCCGCGCCTGAACCTGCGCTGCGGCGGCATAAACCACACGCATCAGCGTCGCCTGCGGATACTCCCGGTCGTCCAGTCCCAACCGGCCCCGAGCATCCGCCTCACACGCCAGCAGAAACTGCTCGAAGCGTTCGGGCTTGCGCAACGCATCCAGCCCGTGCAGCGTATGGAGCAGCGTTCCGGGACGCAACTCCAGCGCCCGGTGACTGTGCGTATGGTAACGGGCGGTCAAGGCACCCAGTTCCCGGTACGGATTGGGAACCCGCAAGCGCTGGCTGAAGATGCGCACCAGCGCTGCACCGCGTTCCTCATGCCCCCGATGGCGCGGCCATTCCTCCGGCGGCGTCGTTCCCTTGCCGAAATCATGCACCAGGACGGCAAAGCGGGTCACGGCATCGGCCTTCATTCGCACCGCCTGCTCCAGCGCCAGCAGGGTATGGCGGCCCGTGTCAATTTCCGGATGATGGGCAGCGGGTTGCGGGACGCCAAAGAGGCGATCCAGTTCCGGGAAAATCCGTGCCAGCGCCCCACACTCGCGCAGGGTTTCAATAAACTGTCCCGGTTGTGGTTCCCCCAAAGCGCGAACCGTCTCCGCCCAAACCCGTTCCGCGACCAGATGATCGACCTCCCCACTGGCGACCATGTTCCGCATCAACGCCTGGGTCTCCGGGGCCACGCGGAAGCCGAGTGGCGCATAGCGGGCGCTGAAGCGGGCTACCCGCAGAATGCGCACCGGGTCTTCGGCAAAGGCTGGCGAGACATGGCGCAGCCAGCGCTGTTCCAGATCGCGGATGCCCTGATACGGGTCAATCAACCGACCGGTGTTGTTCTGGGCCATCGCGTTAATGGTCAGGTCGCGGCGCAATAAGTCCTCTTCCAGGGTCACGTCCGGCGCAGCGTAGACCTTGAAGCCGTGATAGCCCGGCGCGGTTTTGCGCTCGGTACGGGCGAGGGCGTATTCCTCATGAGTATCCGGGTGCAGAAAGACCGGAAAATCCTTGCCCACCGGCCGGAAGCCCTGCGCCAATAACTGGTCTGGGGTCGCGCCGACCACCACCCAGTCACGTTCGGTCACTGGCCGGGCCAATAAGGCATCGCGCACCGCGCCGCCGACTAAATAAATGTCCATGGGATCTGCGCTCATCGGTCAGGTTTCTCTATCAAACACGATCGCACGGGGTCGCCCGTGTACAATCCCCACCGGTTCATCAACAGTCAACCCCTTGCCAGCGAAACGTCGGTATGTTCTGGAAACTTTTCATCTTCACCGGTCTTGGACTCCTGCTGGCCGGCTGCACCGAACTGGCTTATTACCGGCAAGCCGCGGCGGGTCAGTGGGCGTTATGGCAGGTTCGTCAGCCTGTGCCGGAGGTCCTGGAGAATCCGGCGACTCCGGCCACCTTGCGGCAGCGCCTGGAAACTACTCAAGCGCTTCGAGATTTCGCCAGCGCCGAACTCGATCTACCAAACCACGGCAGCTATCAACATTATGCCGATCTGCAACGGCCCTGGGTGGTGAAAAATGTGTTCGCCGCGCCAGAACTGAGCCTGGAGCCGCGCCAGTGGTGTTTTCTGATCGTCGGCTGTCTGAGCTATCGCGGCTATTTCGACCCGGAAGCCGCGCAAGCATTGGCCGAGACGTTGCGGGCAGATGGCGATGATGTGTATGTCGCCGATATTTCCGCCTACTCCACGCTGGGCTGGTTTGATGATCCGCTGCTCAATACCTTCATTCACTGGCCGGAAGGCCGATTGGCGGAACTGCTGTTCCACGAACTGGCTCATCAGCGGCTCTATGTGGCGAATGACACGGCGTTTAACGAAGCGTATGCGACGGCGGTGGGTCGACTCGGCGCGGAACGCTGGCTGGAACGGCAGGGTACGGTGGATGAACGCGCTGAGTATGCCGCCGATGTCCAGCGGCGCGAGCAATTTTTACAACTGACTGCGGAGACTCGTGAACAGTTGGCGGCGCTTTATGCCGATTCCCGGAGCGTCGCGGAGAAGCGGGCTGGGAAACAACGCATTCTGGCCGAACTGCATGAGCGTTATCAGGCGCTCAAGCACCGCTGGGGCGGCTATGCCGGTTATGATCGCTGGTTCGCGCAGGATTTAAATAACGCCAAACTGGCCGGGGTCAGCACCTATCACCGGCAAGTTCCCGCCTTTCTGGCGCTGTTTGAGCAGGAAGGACGGGATTTTGCCGCGTTCCACCGGGCAGCCGAAGCGATGGGTCAATTGCCGTCGGTGGAACGGGAAGCGCAATTACTGGAGTTCAAGAACCGGTTCGGCACCCGATAAGCCTGAATCCGTTCCTCGTTATCGTTATCGCCACTGTACCGTCTGATCCAACCCCAGCCCCTTCATCAGCGCCGCGCCCAGACTCATTTCCGCGCTGTCCAACACCCGGTCGATCCAAGTGGTGCGTTTGGTATAATCGAGCAAGGTTTTCTCGCCAATCACTTCTTCAGCGACATAGCGGGTACTGCCCAGCGCATCCACCAATCCTAGCCCGACGCTCTGCTCGCCCGTCCACATCAGCCCGCTGAACACCTCGGGATTATCCTTCAACCGTTCCCCCCGGCCCTGCTTGACCGCCGCCATAAACTGCTGATGAATCGCGTCCAGCATCCCTTGGAGATGCTGCACTTCCGCCGGATTCACCGGCTTGAACGGATCGAGGAAATCCTTGTTGCTGCCCGCGGTATACGCCCGCCGCTCCACGCCCAGCTTCGCAATCGCGTCGGTAAAGCCGAAACTGTCCATCCGCACGCCGATAGAACCGACGATGCTGGCCTTGTTGGCGTAGATATTCTGCGCGGCCGCCGCGATGTAGTAACCGCCGGAAGCGCAGACATCACTGGTCACGGCATGAATCGGGATTTTCGGATACTGCTGGCGCAGCTTCTGAATCTCATCGTAAATCTCGCCGGACTGCACCGGACTGCCGCCGGGACTGTTCACTTCCAGCACCACGCCAACGGTATTCTCGTCCTTGAACGCCTTGCGCAACGCCTGAATCACATTCTGGGCGCTGGCCTCGGTGCTGCTGGAAATCAGCCCTTCCACGCGTACCAGCGCGGTGTGCCGCTTGACGGATGCCGTACTTAAACGGTCCGGCCAGGCCAGCGCCAGCAATACAATTAAATAAATCAGAAACAGGAATTTAAAGAAAATCCCCCAGCGGCGCGTCCGCCGTTGTTCAGTCACGGCGGCCAGCGCCAGTTGGGTCAGAATATCTCGCGCCCAACGATCATCACTGGACGGATAGGCATTCGCATTCGGTTCATTCACGGATCACTCTCCATGGTTTCAGAGCCATAAAACTCCCCTCTCCCACCGGGAGAGGGGTGAGGGTGGTTCAAGGGCGACGGCGGGGTGAACTTAACCCATCCAGCACCGCCTTCAGTTCGACATCCAGGGGCGCACTGACTGCAATCTCCCGCCCGCCCAGCGGTAAATTCAGGCTGTGGGCGTGCAGGAACAGGCGACGCAGCCCGTACTGTTCAGCCATCAACCGATTAAACGCCGCATCACCGTATTTATCATCACCGGCCAGCGGATGACCGACGTGGTTAGCGTGAACGCGAATTTGATGGGTGCGACCGGTGACAATCCGCGCCTCCAACAGCGAGGCGACTTTGTACAGGCTCACCGGCTGAAATCGGGTCAGCGATGGCTTACCATCCTCCAGCACTTCGACCATTCGCTCGCCGCCGCGCAACACATTCCGGCGCAAGGGCTGATTGACTTCACGCGGCCCATGGTTCCAGTAACCGCGCACCAGCGCCAGATAGCGCTTCTCCACCTGCCCGGCCTTGAACGCCGCCTGAATCTGCCGCAATGCGACCGGCGTGCGCGCCAGCGCCAGACAGCCACTGGTCTCCCGATCCAGCCGGTGCGCCAGTTCCAGAAAGGTCTCTGCCGGACGCAACGCCCGCAGCGCCTCAATCACGCCATAGTCCAGCCCGCTGCCCTTATGCACCGCTAACCCGGACGGCTTGTTCAACACCAGCACGTCGCGATCCTCATACAGCACCGCCTCGCGCAACAGCTCCGCCAGTCCCGACGACGGTTGAAACGGTCGATCCTCCCGCTCGCCCAGCCGCACCGGCGGAATGCGCAGTCGATCGCCGATGTGCAAGCGCTGATCGGGCTGAACCCGCCCGCCATTCACGCGCACCTGGCCGGTGCGTACAATCCGATAAATCAAGCTCTTGGGCGCGCCTTTCAGTTCACGCAGCAGAAAATTATCAAGACGCTGATCCACATATTCTGGAGTGACGTCCAGATAGCGCACTCCGACAGAAGCTACAGACATTGTTTGAAGCCTATTCCTGGTACTGCTATAGTGATTAATGTTGTCGTCGATAGGCCCCAGGGGCCGGCGAAACTGGAACAATACACGATATCGGTTTTCAGACCTGCGCGCCATTTTGCCCGGCGAGTCGGTATTTTCAAAGGGTTTTCCCGCCGCTCGACCCCTTTCCACCAGAGCGGCGCTTGACCGCGCTCCCA
>JAIFNF010000107.1 GCA_020047885.1 Gammaproteobacteria bacterium
ACATCAATATTTTTTTAGATACCCTTAAAGATGTTCCAAATCTTACCGTATACAATCCAACAGAGGATCTTCTGCGCCTTAAGAATACGGAGGGAATTCTGTATTGGATGACGGATACACACTGGAATGACAGAGGTAGTTTCTTGGCCTACTCTGGTTTTTTAAAGCTTTTCGGCTTGCCCGTTCCGCAAATAGAATTCCAACATGGTTCTACCCACAGTGGCGACCTTATACATATTTCTAAATTAAAAGAATTTCCACTGCATGCAGAGGATAATTGGGATGTTATTTGGGTCAATAAGCCAGTGTGGACAGAAACAGAAATACCAAATCAGGAAAAAACAACATTTGGCGTAGCTTCTATTGTAAGGGGTCAGAATTCCCTATCGGATGAGTATATTTGGGTCGTCGGCGACTCATTCACTTCTTCATTAAGGAAGTACTTTAATGCGACATTTAAAGAAGTCCGCTATATTGGACACTGGAGCAGAAAACTCAAAGAGTTGCCTGGCGATCTGGTTAGGGCAGATAGAAAGCCAGACATGGTTATTATTGTCAGAGTGGAGCGGTCATTTTAATTGGCGTAGTCGAAGGCATAGCAAAAGGCATTAACAGCTAACAAGGCGCCGCACTGGACGGCAATTCTGCTTCGCTCCATTGCTGCCAGTGAGCTTAGTTTTAGGCGGTTTCAACGGCAGTCAGGATGGTTGGGGAGTGGATTGACTTTTTACCCCTCGGCCCCGTACTCTGGCGAGGTCACTTTCGTGGGTTGGATCCCTAGAAAATCTGCTCTTTAGAGGGGGATATCGATGAAACCACTGAAACACATCACATATAGCCGTCTGTACGAAGTTGGGGTTAAAGCAATGCTGGTGATTGGACACCTTGCCCATTCCTATGACCTTCTCGAAACGCTAATGCGCGACGCGAGTAAGGACTACGTCAGGCAGCTTGGTAAATACCTCCATACCGATGACCCAATCATGGTCGCCCACTCGGAAATCGCCTCGCGATTTTTGCACCTACCATTGAACAACTTTTTTGACAAGGTCGGAGCAATGCGTGTCCGGAATGTTCGGGGTGGGTATTCCAACGTAGCGGTCTGGAAGCGCATCAAGTAGTCACTACTGGCTAACAGCAGTTGCGTAGTTTGGGTTGCCAAAAGGTGGCAACCTAACCTTTAATCAACCGGTTTAACAGTCATTGGATGAGCATGAGCTTTACATGGGATACGAAAAAGGCTATAGCAAACCACCGCAAGCACGGTGTCAGCTTTGAAGAAGCATCTAGCGCGTTGCGTGATACTTTTTCTGCTACTGCACACGATCCTGATCATTCGGAAAATGAGGATCGTTTTGTGACATTTGGCGTTTCCTCGCGGGGCCGTTTGCTTGCGGTATCTCATACGGAGCGCGGAAATTCAATTCGAATCATATCTGCACGATTAGCAACAAATGCTGAGAGGCAAATTTATGAAGAAGGTTAAGTCAGCAATGGCGGATGAACTTCGCCCTGAATATAAAAGGTCAGACTTTGGAGAAATTGTTCGTGGCAAATACGCGAATCGCATCAAAGAAGAAAGTAATGTTGTCCTCCTTGAACCAGATATCGCACAAGCTTTCCCAAACGACCAAGCTGTGAACAAAGCACTTCGGTATCTACTGGAAATAGCTGAAGCCTCCAGTCGCCTAACCGGCCGTTGCACCTGACCGTGCTGCGCACGGCAGATGAACGAAGTCGATCGATGCCACGCGATGATTCAGAGCAAGCCCATCCCGGCAGTCCGCCAAAGACTCACTTCACCTACCAGGAATCCGGCCATGTACACCGTTTGCGTCCGCGATCACTTCATGATCGCCCACAGCTTCCGAGGCGAGACTTTTGGTCCTGCTCAGCGCCTGCACGGAGCGACCTATGTTGTTGATCTGGAACTGCGCCGACCCGAACTCGACCCGGACGGGGTGGTGGTCGACATCGGCAAACTCAGCGCCGCGTTACGCGAAGCGCTGGAGGAACTGAACTACCGCAATCTCGACGAGTTGCCGCAATTCGCCGGACATAACACCACGACCGAGGCGCTGGCGCGGGTGATTTTTGATCGGATCGCGATGTGGATCGAAGATGGGCAATTGGGAACCGGCGCCGCCGGACTCAGTTCGATGCGCGTCACCCTGCATGAATCACATCTGGCCTGGGCTGCCTATGAGGGATCGTTGCCGTGAAGTCGGCGTATTTCCTGATCCCTGGCGATCCCGAAACCCGTACCGGCGGCTATCTCTATGATCGCCGGATCATGACTGGATTGAGAGAACTCGGCTGGCAGGTCGCCTTACGCCGGTTAAGCGCGGCGTTTCCACTGCCGGACTCTGCTGATTTACAAGATGCTGACGCAGTGTTGGCTGCGTTGCCGGAGCAGGCGCTGGTCGTGATCGACGGGCTGGCGCTGGGAGCCATGCCGGGTGTGGCCGCCGCGCACCGGGAGCGGCTACGACTGGTCGGGCTGGTGCATCACCCGCTGGCGCTGGAAACCGGACTCGACCCGTCACAGCAACAGCAGTTTTACGCCAGCGAACGCGAGGCCCTGCGCCAGGTCCGGCAGATCATCGTCACCAGTCCCAGCACCGGACGGGCGCTAACTGACTATGCGGTGACTGCGGAGCGCTGTGCGGTAGTGCCGCCGGGGACTGACGCCGCGCCCTTGGCCATTGGTTCAGGCGGCGGCGAAGTCGCGTTGCTGTGCGCCGCCAGCCTGACCCCGCGCAAGGGCCATGCCGTGCTGTTTCGGGCGCTGGCCGGACTCAAACAGTACGGCTGGCGGTTGCAGTGCGCGGGTAGCCCGACGCTGGATCCGGCGACCGCCGCCGGCTTGCAGGCGCTGATTCATGATCTGGGATTGACCGGGCGGGTTGAACTGCTCGGCGAACTGGACACGGCGGCGCTGATGGCGGCTTACCACCAGGCGGATGTTTTCGTCCTGCCATCCTTCCATGAAGGCTACGGCATGGTGCTGGCTGAGGCGCTGGCGCGGGGCCTGCCGATCATCAGCACGACGGCCGGGGCGATCCCCGACACCGTGCCGGCGGACGCCGGGCTGCTGGTTCCACCCGGCGATGTAGCGGCGCTCACTGAAGCGTTGCGGCGGATGCTGAATGAACCGGAACTGCGGCAAAAACTCGCCGCTGGAGCGCGGGTTGCCCGGCAAACTCTGCCCGATTGGCCGCAGGTCTGCGCTCAATTTGCGGCAACGCTGGGACTGGCTGGCGCTGCGCGAACCGGCCGATGCAGCGGCCCGCTGCCCTGAACTGACCGCGCAACTGATCGCCTGGCGACGGCAACCAGGCTTTTTGTCAGTCCTGGATTTGGGCAGCGGAACCGGGGCTAATCTTCGCTTTCTGGCGCCGTTGCTCGGTGAGCAGCAACATTGGCGGCTGGTGGATGCTGATCCGGCGCTGCTGGCCGATGGCGCAGCCCGCTCTGCTGATCTTGCCGGGGTGGCGGTGGAGCGGCTCTGCCTCGATTTGACCGATAGTTGGGAGCGCCTGGAAGCGGTAAAGCCAACCTTGGTCACGGCCTCGGCGCTGCTGGATCTGGTGTCCGCCGACTGGCTGGAACGACTGGCCCAGCGTTGTCAGACTTGGCGGGCGGCGGTGCTGATCGTTCTCAGCTACGCCGGAACGATTATCTGGGAACCCGCGCTGGCCGACGATCGCCGGGTTTGCGCCTGGCTGAATCGTCATCAACGAACCGACAAGGGCTTTGGCCCGGCGCTTGGCCCCAAGGCCGCGCCCGCATTGGCGGCATGGCTGGCCAATCGGGGTTATCAGGTGACGTTACGACCCAGCCCGTGGCGGTTGGGAGCGGAACATGCCGCCCTGCAAACCGCGCTGCTGGCGGGTTGGGTCGATGCAGCCCAGGAGATTGCGCCGAACCGGGCGGGTAAATTAACCGCCTGGGCGAATCAGCGCCGGGCCTGGATCGAACAAGGCCAGTCGCGATTGACCGTCGGTCACTGGGATCTGTTTGCTACCCTCAAGGCTTAAACCGAATCGCATAGGTCGCGCCCTGGCCGCGTGATTCGTCAATCCGCATACTGATCGCAAGCACCTGTTCCCGCCACGCCACCGCACGGTCGGCGGTCAATTCCGCCCAAAACCGTTCAAACAGCAACCGGGCCAGATTTTCAGCGGTGATGTTGTCCATTTCCAGCATCGCTACCTCGTCCGCCGGCAACACATAGCGTTTGCCGCACAGGCGAAAAGCGCATTCCCCATCCTCGGCGGGCAACGCTTCCAGCCACGGATTGCCGGTGGCGATCAGCACCTTTTCATCCCACTGATCGCAGACGGTCTTTAACGCCCGCTTAAACACCTCGTAACTGAGCATCTGCGTCAGCGCCGGCTCGATCAATTCTACGGTCAGCTCGACCTGGTAGTTATGCCCATGCAGGCGTTCCTTGCCGCCATCGGGGAACACGGTCATGTGCGCCGCCGAAAATTTGAAATGGTCCTTGCGGATATGAATCAGCCAGTGCTGCTGGCCATTGCGCCCGATCATCCCTCCGCGTCCTTGTCGCGCTCAATCATGGCGTAGGCGGAATGATTATGAATCGACTCGAAATTTTCCGATTCCACCGCATAAGCCGCGACCCGGTCATCCTGATTCAGCAGCGCAGCGATGTCGCGCACCATGTCCTCGACAAATTTCGGATTCTCATACGCCCGTTCAGTCACATACTTCTCATCCGGGCGCTTGAGCAGACCATACAACTCGCAGGACGCCTCCTTCTCGGCCAGATCGATCAGGTCCTCGATCCCGATAAAGCCCCGGCTGCGGACGCTGATCGTGACATGCGATCGCTGATTGTGGGCGCCATAGCTGGAAATTTTCTTCGAGCAGGGACACAGGCTGGTCACCGGCACCACCACTTTGAGATTCATGGCCGGTTGGCCGGCGCGAATCTCGCCGGTAAACGTCACCTCGTAATCCATCAGGCTTTGCACCCCGGAGATGGGCGCGGCCTTGTTCACAAAGTAGGTGAAGGTCATCTCAATATGCCCGGCCTCCGCCTCCAGCCGGTCGGTCATCTCCAGCAGCATGTTCTGGAACGAATCCACCGAAATCTCGCGCCCGGGCACATTCAGAATCTCCACAAACCGGGACATGTGGGTGCCCTTGAAGTTATGCGGCAGATTTACATACATATTGAAGGTGGCGATGGTGTGCTGTTCATCGCCGCTCCGGTCACGCACCTTGACCGGATGGCGGATGTCCTTGATGCCGACCTTATTAATCGCCAACTGCCGGGTGTCGGCGCTGTTTTGCACGTCGGGAATTGGATTTAGCGCCGGTATGGCCGCAGTGTCGATCATTAGTGGCTTCATGCAGAGTCCTCTCAATTAGTTCGCAACCGGTTTCCCGCTTGGATAAGTCTGGCGGCGGTTAATTCCCTAGCGAAATGCTCAGGCATCGATCCCGGCTATTTCCGCAGTCGTTTCACACCAGGCCTTCAGTTGCCGGAAAACCCCGGCGGCGTCCAGTCCGCACTCGGCCAGCAACTCGCTACGTTCGCCCTGTTCGACAAACCGATCCGGCAAGCCCAGGTTGCGAATCGGGATCGAAATGCCCCGCGCCGCCAGATATTCGTTGACCGCACTGCCGGCGCCGCCCGCCACTGCATTCTCCTCCAGGGTCGCCAGCGCCGGATGTTCAGCGGCCATCTGCACGATCAAGGCTTCATCCAGCGGCTTGATGAAGCGCATATTCACCACCGTCGCATCCAGCCGCTCCGCCACCGCCTCGGCGACCGCCACCATGCTGCCGAACGCCAACAACGCCACGTCCCGACCCCGGCGACGAATCTCGGCCCGACCTATGGGTA
>JAIFNF010000035.1 GCA_020047885.1 Gammaproteobacteria bacterium
CTATGCGAACCAAAAGGAAGGCGAACTTCGTTCGCCGCGCTATTCATCCCCGGCCTGAAGGCCGAGGCTTTTCGCGCAATTCGGGTAAATTTGGGCTAACTGTGTAGCTGACCCATTGGGAGGAATGCCTCATGTCCTTAAATGTAGTAGTGCGTGCATGGATCCCTGCGCCATGAACCCTGTCAATCCCCCCCCAGCCATTTCCGAACCCGTGCGCACCGCATTGCGCCTGCTCATCAGCGGTTCGCTGTTACTGGCGGTGCTCTACATCTTGCAACCCTTCCTGCCCAGTCTGATGTGGAGCGCGTTTATCGTCATCACCGCCTGGCCGGGACTGGCCTGGTTACAACAACGCTTTCGCTGGAGTCGGGGTGCCTGTGCCGGATTGCTCACTGTCATGCTGGCCGGCTTCGTCATTGGCCCGCTGTTAGCCAGCATCTTGACCCTCGCCGAAAACAGCGATGCCCTGTTTACCGAAGCCAAGACTACCGTTGAAACCCTTTCCAGTGAACCGCCCGCCTGGGTCGGTGAACTGCCCCTGGTCGGCGAACGGCTGGCGCAGTCCTGGCGGGATGCCACGCACAATGACGCATTACGGGCGCGGCTCGGTCCGGCGGTGCAGCAAGGCGGGCGCTGGCTCCTCAATCAGGCCGGGGCTATCGGGAACCTGTTTCTCCAGTTTGTACTGGTCGTGGTGTTTACCCTGGTGCTGTATCTGCATGGCGAAGTGTTGGATAAAATGACTCGGCAACTCGCTGACCGAATCGGCGGGGAACAGGCACTTCAAGCCCGGGATCAGGCGCGACAAGCCATCCGGGCGGTGGCGCTGGGGGTGGGGTTGACCGCGCTGATTCAGGCGGGTCTGGCGCTCATCGGCTTGCTGATTGCCGGGATTCCCTTCGCCATCGTCATCGCCCTGGTCTGCTTCCTGTTAGCCCTGGCGCAATTTGGGGCTTTCCTGCCCCTGCTGGCGGTGGCCAGTTGGCTGTACTGGGGGGTGGGCGAGACCGGATGGGCGATTTTCATGCTGATTTGGGGCATGTTCGTCGTCGGGGGGGTCGATAATATTATTCGCCCGATGCTGATCACTCGGGGGATGAAGATGCCGCTGGCGCTGGTATTCCTTGGAGTAATTGGCGGCCTGCTGGCCTATGGCCTGATCGGGGTCTTTTTGGGGCCAACCCTGGTGGCGATTGCCTACACGCTGTTGCTGGCCTGGCTGGCGGAAATGCCAACTGATCCTTCCAGTGACCGCCCGACCCTGGAGTAAAGCCGGATCAACGGCACCGGGTCTTCCCGTAAAGTCAGGGAATTCGACTTTTTCAGTTTAAGCAAAAACCGGCCAGCGCATCTGGCACCGTTTGGCTACTATGCGCAGCCATGCCGGTTTTTTAATGCATCACGAAAAGACTTAGAATGCTCAACAACACGCGCAATCACTCTTCCGTCCGGGATCTTATCATCATCGGGGCAGGCATCAGCGGCCTGAGCATGGCTCAGGACGCGGCTCGTGCTGGATTGAATCCGCTGATCCTGGAGCAAGACTCCCGACCCGGGGGCTGCCTGCATTCGCACCGCTTCACCGGTGAACAGGACGGCTTCTGGCTGGAACTGGGTGCGCACAGCGCCTTCAACTCCTACGGCCATCTGCTGGCCTTGCTGGAAGCCGCCGGGGCGCTGAGTCGCCTGCAACGCCGCGCTAAAGTCAGTTTTTGCATGTACGCTGACGACGCGGTGCGCAGTATTCTCTCGCAGCTCTATTTTTCCGAGCTGTTGTTGGCACCGTTCCGACTCATGGGATCGAGCAAGGCCGGCCGCAGCGTCGCTGATTACTTCGGCGCTATTGTCGGTTCCCGCAACTACGCTGCCGTGTTCGAACCGGCGTTTAGCGCGGTGATTTGCCAGCCTGCCAGCGAGTTTCCCGCCGACAGTCTGTTCAACACCCGTCCCCGCCGCAAGGACGTACCACGCGGATTCACTCTGGACGGTGGTTTGCAGACGATAGCGGACATTTTCGCCCGGCAACCCGGCATCAACCTTGAGTTTGGTCAGACTGTGCAGGAGATTGAGCGTGACGATGATCATTTCCTGGTGCGCACCGGGAGCGGCGAATATGTCGCTCGTTCACTGTGTCTGGCCACCCCGGCCGGCGTTGCCACCCACCTGCTCCAAACCTGCTTCCCGGCTTTAGCTGCACGGCTGGCGGAAATTTCTATCGCCCCAGTGGACACGGTGGGAATTGTGGTTCCCCGGTCGGCGGTGAAATTGCCGCCGGTAGCTGGACTCATCGGTCGAAACCAGGCGTTTTACTCGGTGGTATCACGGGATACCGCACCTGATGAACGCTATCGGGGCTTGACCTTCCACTTCCGACCCGGCGTTCTGGATGCGGTGGGGCAACAGGATTGCATCGCCCGGACGCTGGATGTGCCGCGTGAGCTGCTGACCGCGGAAAATGTGGTGAGCAAAACCAATCAATTACCCGCACTGCGCGTCGGTCATGGCGAACGCACCCGGGATATCGACCAGATGCTGGCAGGAAGCCGGTTAGCGCTGACCGGTAATTATTTCACCGGAGTCGCTATCGAGGATTGTGTGAGCCGATCACGACAGGAATGGGCGCGGCTGCAACGGGAAGCGCGGTAGGGGCGACCGGCTGATCGCCCCTGTGCAGATCTTGCGGGGGCTAAAAGATGGGAGACAGCGTCGTGGTTTCGCCAGCCGGTGCCGACAGATCCTCACCAACACACCAGATTTCATCGTTAATCAAGAACTTGAACTTGACTGAACCCTCAATCGCTTCGTTGGTAGTCCAAACCCAGACGTCGTTCTCGACGTTTTTCATCAGGACTCCGGCTTCCCATTGCAAACCCGCGCCATCGCCACGAATGCACAGGTTATTGCCATAGCCGACATCGTACTTGGCCACCACGACAGTCACCACGGAGTCAGCATGTTTCGATGACGCCTTAGATGTGGCTCTGGCCGATTTATCCTTGGCATGTATGGAGGGCTTTTCGGGGGCTTTGGCCGGAGTTGCCAGTTTTTCCGCTTTAGCAGGCGCAACCGGTTTCGCGGCTTCAACTGCTTTGGCCGGAGCGGGTGCAGGAGCCGGAGCCGGTTTCGCGGCTTCAACTGCTTTGGCCGGAGCGGGTGCAGGAGCCGGAGCCGGTTTCGCGGCTCGGCTTCAACGGCCTTGGCTGGAGCGGGAGCTGGTTTTGCGGCTTCAACGGCCTTGGCTGGAGCGGGAGCCGGTTTTGCGGCTTCAACGGCTTTGGCTGGAGTAGGTGCGGGTACAGGTTTGGCCGCTTCTATGACCTTAGCAGGAGCTGCAGGCGGTGCGCTGACGACCTCAGTCTTGCTGGCAGGCTTGGCAGGTTCGGTCTTGACCGGAGTTCCGGTCGGTTCTTTCTTCTTCGACATGAATCATTCCCCTGAATCGTTTGATGAATTTCAAAGCGTCACCGGCGATGGAGTTAACGCTACACTCGGTTGAGTCTAACCCAAATTTGAAGCAGTCTCCAAGCTAAAAGCACTTTGAATAGCGTGAAATCGCTCTGTCATTATTCAATTTAGCCCATTCATTCGCTGGTTTCGCCACGATGAGCGACTTGTTCTAGTTAGTGCTCCAGCCAGCGTGCACGCTGATTTCACGCTACAGATCACCCATCGCCAAGAGTGATTGAAAGCCTGCCTACAGATACTATGCTTGTTGCATTCCACAGAGGAGAAAACCATTTTGCCATCATACGCGATGTTCAACTTTCAGGCGATCAGGCGCTGAGATTACAGATCTGACTGACCGACTTGCCGGTTCGTGCGGTGGACTTCTCTCAGTTTATCCGGTTTTGGCATTTTCGTCACTCATTAGAGACGATAGATGTTTGGCCAAGGCGGGGAATTCAGAGATCCGATGATCATCGCGAAAGACGATACAATCAGCGGTCAGGGATTTATGCACTGGTGCCGATCAGCATTTTTAGCCTGGGTACTGATCAGAAATAGCGGAATTTTATACTGAATGACTTGGAGAACAATACAATGATTGCCGCAATGGCGGTTTTATTAGGTTTGCAATTGATTGGCGAAATCGTGGTGCAACTCAGTGGTCTGCCGATTCCCGGCCCAGTGGTCGGCATGGTGTTGCTCTTTATCGGACTGCGCTGGCGCGAGTCGCTGCCCGATGCATTGCGCACGACAGCGGAAACGGTGCTCTCGCACCTATCCCTGCTGTTCATTCCCGCCGGAGTCGGCATTATCCAGCATGGCGCCCGGCTGGCCGATGAATGGCTGGCGCTGCTGGCGGCGATGGTGTTGAGTACGCTGATCTCGGTCGCGGTCACGGCCTGGGTCATGCAGTGGGTGATCCGCCTGCAACAGAGCGTCCGCCGCAATGGATAAGAAGCTACTCATCGATATTTGGGTCTATTTGGCGACCTCGCCGTTGCTGTGGCTGACGGTGACTTTGCTGGCCTATCTGGCCGGTCAATGGCTGTTTCGGCGCAGCGGCGGGCGAGCCTGGTTCAACCCGATCGCTTTAGCAATGGCGCTGCTGGTGGCGATCCTGCTGGTCACTGACACCCCTTACGCCACTTATTTCCAAGGCGCACAATTCATTCACTTCCTGCTCGGTCCGGCAACTGTGGCGCTGGCGGTGCCGCTCTATCTGCATTGGGATCGGGTGCGGCGACTGTTTCTACCGATTGTCATTGGCCTGCTGGTCGGTTCGACAACGGCCATCGTCTCGGCGATGGGTTTGGCCTGGTTACTGGGCGGTTCGCCGCGCACTTTGCTCTCGTTGGTTCCAAAATCCGTCACTACCCCGGTGGCCATGGGCATCGCGGAGAAAATCGGCGGCATCCCGTCGCTCACCGCAGTGATTGTGATTTTAACGGGCGTAGTCGGTGCCGTCGCTGCTCCTGCCCTGCTGGACGTGCTACGCATTCGGGATGACGCTGTGAAAGGCTTCGCGATAGGCGTCGCCGCGCATGGCATCGGCACGGCACGGGCTTTACAAATCAGCAGCATGGCCGGTGCGTTCGCCGGGCTGGCGATTGGCTTGAACGCCCTGTTGACCGTACTCTTGGCACCGCTGATCGTCCGCCTACTCAATCTGACGCCGTAAGAATCGCCGTGAGGATTGCCCTATCGCTGGCCTTGCCCCCCAACACCTGGATACCCACGAGAAGTCATGTCAAGCCCACTGCGTCCCTACTACCCGATTATCAGCATTCTCTGCTTGGCCGAATTCATGGCTACAGTGGATTCATCCATCATTTTGATCGCTCTGCCCACCATTGCCGAATACTTCAATGTAACGACTTCCGAAGCCGCCACCGTTGAATTGTGCTATCTATTATTCCTCTCCAGCACCTTGATGATCTTCGGCAAAATCACCGATAAAATCGGTCCACGTCGCGCATTTATCTTGGGGCAGATGATATTTTTGGTCGGTTCAATAGGCTGTGGCATCGCCCCCCATATCGTACTGCTTATCGCTGCCCGTTGTATTCAGGGCATCGGCGCAGCCATGTTAATGGTCACGGCCTACGCCGTAGTCATGCAGTTTGTGCCCTTGGCTATCCGGGGACGGACGTTGAGTATGCTCCTGGTCGCTGCGGCTTTAGGTCTGATGCTCGGCGCACCGCTAGGCGGATTATTGACCGGCTATTTGTCCTGGCGGTGGCTTTTTTTCATCAATATTCCCCTGGGTCTGTTCGCTCTATTTTTTGCGTATCGGACTTTTTCTAACAAAGACGATCCGCTACTGTCCCAATTTTTCCACGAACCCTTCAATTTCTGGAATGCGCTACTCAGTTTTACCAGTGTTTCACTGTTTTTTTATAGTTTGGGAGCGATCCATGAAATCGGCTGGCTATCACTACCTGTTTTAGGCAGTTTGCTGATTTCATTTTTATTAGCTGCAATACTGATTTACCGGGAAATTCATTATCCAGATCCGTTTCTGGATATGGATTTTCTTCAAAAATAGTCGCCATGTTTTCACCTTACCCGTTAGAGTTGTTCATCAATAAAATCACCTAACTTATTGAACTAAAAATGAGTTTTTGAGGTTCCAGAGGCCGGCAGCGGCAAAAATAAAGTC
>JAIFNF010000143.1 GCA_020047885.1 Gammaproteobacteria bacterium
TTCGTTGATATTTTTCTCAGTGTCTCGCTTCATAAGATTCAAGACAAGCGTGATTTGACCCTGTCGTTTTTAAATGCCATATTGCCGCGCTCCGTTGCCTCCTGGACATAGCTTTGGCTATTCCAACTCCGGCTCAAACCCTATCAATACTTAAAAGTTGCAAGATGAAACGAGAACCGATCAGCCCCTATTTCGATATTCGCAGAGACGCCGAAGGCCGTGAGTACATGGAAGTTTACCTGGAAGGCATTGCCCTGTTGCGGTTAGTACTTAGCAACAAGGGAACCGCCTTTACCGAGGACGAACGGGTTGCCCTGGGGCTGGATGGTCTGCTGCCACCGCAGGTCAATACATTGGAGCAACAGGTTGAGCGGGTCTATCGCGGTTTTCTGCGCGAACCCGACCCCATCTCCAAGTATCAGTACCTGCGGGCGCTGCAAGAGCGGGCTGAAACGCTGTTCTATGCCTTGCTGGAAGGGCACCTCGAAGAGATGATGCCCATTATCTATACGCCGACCGTCGGTCAGGCGGTGCAACAGTTCAGCCACCTTTACCAGAATCCACGCGGGCTGTCGTTCTCGCCGCTCAACATCGACCGCGCCGCCAAGGTGGTGCGTAATTTCCCGTGGAACGACGTGCGGATGATCGTCGCCACCGATTCCTCCGCCATTCTCGGCATTGGCGATCAGGGTTATGGCGGGCTGGCGATTGCGATCGGCAAACTGGCGCTTTATACCATCGGCGGCGGCATTGATCCTTTCCACGCCATGCCGGTCAAGCTGGATGTCGGCACCGACCGGCTGGAATTGCTCAACGATGAATTTTATCTCGGCGTCCGGCAGCGGCGGTTGCGCGGGGAGGGGTACCTGGCCTTTTTGGACAAATTTGTCGCCGCCATTCGCGACCGCTGGCCCCGGGCGGTGATCCAGTGGGAAGACCTGGCCAAGGACGTGGCCTTTACCGTTCTGGAGCGTTACCGCAAACAGATTGCCTCGTTCAACGACGACATTCAGGGGACGGGCGCTGTCGCTCTGGCGGGCTTGATCACCGCCAGTCGGTTGAAAGGCGAGGCGTTGCGTGATCAACGGATCGTTATTTACGGCGCGGGCGCGGGCGGCGTGGGCGTCGCCTGGGCGATTACCCAGGGTCTCATGCGCGAAGGCTTGAGCCGCGAAGAAGCCCGTGACCGGGTTTGCGTTCTTGATTCGCACGGTCTGCTGGTGGAAGGGCGCAATACCGACGCTTACAAGCAGGATTATCGGCAACCCCGCGAGAAGGTGGCCGACTGGTCGATTGCCAATGATGTACCCACCCTGCTGGAAACGATTGAACACACCAGGGCGACCGCCCTGCTGGGCTTGAGCGGCCAGACCGGTGCTTTCAATCACCCCATCGTGCAGGCCATGGCGCGTAACGCTACCCGCCCAATCATTTTCCCACTGTCCAATCCGACCTCGGCCTGCGAAGCGCTGCCGGAAGACATTCTGGAATGGAGCGAAGGGCGAGCCATCGTGGCGACCGGCAGTCCCTTCCCGGACGTGGTCCGCGATGGTCAGACCCATCACATTGGTCAGGGCAACAACGCCTTCATCTTCCCAGGACTGGGCTTTGGCGTGGTGCTGGCCGAGTGCCGGGAAATTACCGACAGCATGGTGCTGGAGGCGGCTTATGCGCTGGCCGAATACACCACCGTCGCGTATTTGCAAACTGGACGCATTTACCCGCCAGTGAGTGAACTGCGCGAGGTGAGTATCCGGGTGGGTGCCAAGGTGATCGAGCAAGCCCTGCAGGAAGGTGTAGCCGGCAAAACGGAACTGGCCGGGCGCGACCTGGATACCTATTTGCGCACCCGGTTCTGGAAGCCGCGCTATCTGCCTATCGTGCGCGGCGACCATACCGCCATGATCGATCATCCGGGCTATCCGAAAGCGGAGTAGGGGAACCGGGTACCCGGTCCGCTATTCCACCGACACGCCGAAACCGGAGTTTTCCAACTGACCCGGGGTCACCAGCGGCACGGAACTTTCGTAAGTTCGCCGTAGCCGCTGACTGACCCGCGCCGACAACTCCGCTGATCCTGATGCGGCGTTGCGCACCGTGAAATGCAAGGTAATGCCCGTCGACCGATAGACCTGCATCGCGCCGTTCAGCAGGCTATCGCGAGTCGCGGTCTGCCCGACATAACGGCTTAATACCCGCTGCACCTCGGAACGATCCGCGCCACTGATGGCGCTGTCCACCTGCACGGAACCGATGCGCCACGTTCCCGGTCGCGTGGCCGGCTGAGGGGGCGGCGTAGCGCTCGCACTTGCACTCACGGTTTGTTCCAGAGTCACTGACTCCGTCACATCGCTATCGACAATCCTGACCGACGTTTGCCGGGTTTCGTACCCGCGTCGGCTGACTTCAACCGTATAGCTGCCCGGCGGCAGCAGTACGCCCGGCCGGTAGGTAAAGGACGAATTGACCAATCGCACCCGGGCATTCCCCGGATTGGTCTGCACGGTCAACCGATATTGCGTGGGTTTCACCGGTTCAGGTGACTTGATCAGCGTCACTGGCACGGTCACGTTGCTATCCGCGATCCGCACGGTGACCCGTTGCGATTCATAGCCGGATCGGGATACTTCCACGGTATAGCTGCCTGGGGTCAATGCGACGCCGGGACGATACGCAGTGCGAGTCCCCGACAATTGCACCCGGGCATCCGAGGGTTCCGTCCGTACCGTTAATCGGTATTGTTGGGGTTCCGGTTCCCGAACCAGTTTGACCGGCATCGTCACGTCGCTATCAGCAACCCGCACGGTGACGCGCTGCGTCTCATAGCCCGACTGACCGACTTCGACCGTATAGTTGCCGGGCTTCAACGCGACACCGGGCCGGTAGGCAGCGCGAATGCCGAGCAATTTGACCTTGGCGGTCGGCGGATCAGGCCGCACGGTGAGTCGATACTCCGTCGGTTTCACCGGTTCAGGCGATTTGACCAGCGTCACCGGCAGGATCACGTCGCTGTCCACCATCCGCGCCGTAACCCGCTGCGACTCGTAGCCGGATTGGCTGATGTCCACGGTATAACTGCCCGGCGGCAACGCGACGCCCGGTTGATAGATCGTTTTGGTGTCTGATAGCCGAACAGTAGCCTGGGGCGGATCGGTTTGCACCGTCAGGCGATACTGCGGGGGCGGCTGTTGCTCCAGCGTTACCGGGAGGGTCAACGCACTGTCAACAATCTGCACCGGAACCCTGCGGGAAACATAGCCTGCTTTGGACACTTCGATGTCATAACGACCCGGTGCCAGTTTGATCCCGGGTTGATACGTCGACGAGGCATCCAGTAGCCGGATGTTGGCATCGGCCGGTTCAGCACGCACGGTCAGTCCGTAGGTCGCCGGTGCTTCCGGTGGTGTGGTAATCATCGCCGCTAGTTCATTGACCTTGATTTGAATGGTGTCAATGTCCTGACCTTGAATTTGGCCACTGCGCAGCAGGGAAGCGGTTTTCGTATCGATCAGTCGCGCCGTGACGGTAATCAGATCGCCGGGCTTGCTGACGGCACCGATGATCACGGCGTCCAAACCATAACGCTGACCCAGATCAGCCGCAGTTCGCGGATCCAGTAGCCCGGTATAACCCAGTTCCTGATCCTGAGCCTTGGCGATTTTGGTGACGGCGGACAGCGATAACCGGTCTTTCAGGTTAAAACGCCCGCTGTTGGCGATAGCCGACATCATCAAATCGGCCATGATGGCGCCGGATTGTTCGTGCATATCACCCATGACACTGAATTCGACGACGGCCACGTTCATTCGCGTTTCGGGAACCGCCGCCAGCGCAGCAGGAGCCAGCCCCACCATTAACAGTATCCAGATCAGCCCCAGCCCTTTCATCACCGTCTTGCACATGGCGTTTCCTCGATTAGCTTGCTGATTCAGGGTTCCAGCACCAAGCGGAATCCGATATCGGATCGCCATTTGCCATACTCCGGCGCGGCAGGAAACCGGTAGGCGAAGCGCACTAGTCCGGGATAATCTGACCAAGAGCCGCCGCGCAATACCCGCCGTCCGCCGGTAGCTGCCTGCGCGTTGGCGCAACGGGTTTCGCCGCCCGCATAGGCGCTGTCGTAGTCGGAACAAGTCCATTCCGCAACATTACCCAACAAATCATACAGGCCGAACGCATTGGCGACGTACTGACCCACCGGCGCGGCAACGACCTGGCCATCCTGGCAAGGATAGTTGGCCCAGTTGAACGGTTTGGCTTGCCGGGCGGTTTCGTCGTAAATATTGGCGTAACGGCAGGCCTGATTCGGATCGTTACCCCAATAGCGGGAACCGGTTTGGCCAGCGCGCGCTGCATACTCCCATTCGGCTTCGGTGGGCAGGCGATAGCGGAGGCCACTGGCTTTTCCGGATAACCAGTCGGCATAGCCACTGGCTTCCTGCCAACCGACCCGGACTACCGGCTGATCCGGCGCATTCAGGCGGTAGGATTCATAAGCACCGCTATCGTGAGTGCTCGCAAACAGGTGGTACTGAGCATTAGTCACTTCAGTCTTGCCCATCCAGAAGCCCTTCAAGCACACCTGGTGCGGTACTTCGTTGGCGCTACGATCCGGTTCATTTTCCGGACTGCCCATATTGAAACAGCCGGGTGCCATCCAGATGAATTCCATGCCGGTCGTGGGATCCGCGTAAACCTGGCCGGGTTGCGGATCAGCAGGCGGCCCGCTGGCGACGGGTTTGACCGGTGGCTGCGCGGGTTTAACCGGCGGCGTTTTCGGCGGCGTTTCATCTGGAGAAGAGGGGGGTAGCGCCATCCAGATGCCGATCCCGACCGCGACAATGGCGACGGTCAGTGTCAGTCCACCAAGGAGCTTCCAGGGCAGTCCGCGTTTACCGGAGGGGGGGGGCGGCGTCACTCTGGGCGGTGCCTGAAACAGTTCGCCCACGGCGGCGAGGCGCGGTTTTTCACCACTCCGATGCAGATCCGGGCGCAACGGGAGTTCCAGTTTAACGGTGCGCTCATCGTCATCGACCATGGGCGGCGGCGCGGTCAGCGCCTCGCGCATCTGGTTGATGCTTTGGAACCGCTTCTCGGGACGAACCGCTATCGCTCGATCGATTAAGCGCAATAGAGCGGGGTTATAGCGTCCAGCCGCCACTTTTTCAGCCGGTTGCAGGGGATCGTCAAGGACGCGCGCCGGCGCTTCGATAGGCGCTATACCCGCTACACAGTGATAAAGCACCGTGCCTAGGGCATAAATATCGGTCCAGGGGCCATAGCCCTTGCCATCGACCAGATATTGCTCAATCGGTGAATAGCCGGGCGAGAACACGCTGGTCACGCTTTTGCTGCGTCGGCCCAGCGCCTGGCGGGCCGCGCCGAAATCAATCAGAATGGTTCGCCCATCCGAACGCCGGTACAGATTGGCGGGCTTGATATCCCGATGCAGATAGCCCAGGGCATGTACCGCCTCCAGCGCAGGTAAGACATCCTCGACTAACCGGCGAACCTGTTCCTCCGGTAAGGTTTTGTCCCGTTGGAGCAGTTGGCTGAGCGGTTCCCCATCCTCATAATCCATCACGATGTAGGCGGTGCCGTTGGCCTCGAAGAAATCCCGCACCCGCACCACGCCGGGGTGGTTCACCTGGGCCAGGGTCTGGGCTTCGGTGAGAAAACGTTCCAGTCCCCATGTGTAGCAGGCATCCTCGCCCGCCTCCGAAGTCGGCAGGCCGCCTTGGGTATTCGAGAGAACATTGACCTCGTCGCGATCCCGATAAGACCATTCGACCGGAAAATATTCCTTGATGGCGGCCCGGGTGCGCAGCGCCTCATGCACTGCCTTATATGTAACCCCGAATCCTCCCGCACCCAGCACGGATTCAATGCGGTACTGATGCAGGCGATAGCCCATTGGCAGTGTGTTGGATTTCTTGTTCATTGTTGTCCGATCCAGAAAGCTCAGGGCAATTCTCGCACCAAGCGGAATCCGAGAAAATAGTCGCGGAACTCTGGACGGTTGCGATGCCGGTCGGCGGAACGCACATTCCTTGGCTCATCGCTCCAGGAGCCGCCACGCACAACCACTTCTTGCTCGCCGACCGGTTCCTGGCAGCGCTGGACTGGTGCCTTCGATTCCTTGTCGTAGACCGAACAGGTCCATTCCAGCACATTGCCCAGCGGGTCGTACACACCGAACTCGTTGCTCCGATAACTGCCGACTGGAGCGGTGTAGACCTGACCATCATGGCATTGCATCGCCGTCCAGCCCACAAACACTTTCTTGCCATCCAGATCACCGGCGTTGGCGTAGGCGCAGCCTTCGTTTGGGCTATTACCCCAGTAACGGCTGGTCGTCGTCCCGGCCCGCGCGGTATATTCCCACTCGGCTTCGGTAGGCAGGCGATAGCGTTGACCCGTTTGCTGGGATAACCATTCGGCATAGGCTATGGCGCTGCTCCAGTCAATGTTAATGACCGGACGCCGACCGCGTCCCCAATCATGGTCACTGGGCAACGGTCTTTTGGCTGCCGTAGCAAATCGGTCGTATTCATGAAACATGACCTCATATTTGCCGATAGCGAAGGGCTTTTCAATGCGCACAGACTGCAGGGGTTCATCGCTATAGCGGCCGGTCTCGGTAGGCGGCGATCCCATCTGAAACTCGCCAGCGGGAATGGTGATCATTTCCGGACCCTGTGAGCCATCGTTGAGCCGGTCGCGCAGCACCGCGTAGGCGGGCGTCAGGCGGGCAAGCGCGGTTTCCGCCTCGGTGCGGTGGCCACAGCTCGTCCCACAACGGTCGAGATAGTCCCAGTAAGCCCGGCGCGTATCGACACGTCGGGCGGTAGCGAAGGCTTCGACATCGGTCTGTCGGACCTGCGCTACCGCTTCAGCCTGGATGAGCGCCTGGTTCAGCGGAACCAGTTCTGGCAATTCGGGCTGGAGAGTTTCGGCCTTCTTGAGCCATTTTTTGGCATCCTCAGGGTTGGATTTATTCAGGCTGGTGAGCGCCATTTTGACCCAACCCCGCGCCAGGCGCTGTCGACCCTCCGTGATCAGGGGATCTTCCGGCGTCAGTTCGGCCAGCGCCTCCAGTCGAGCCAGCGCTTCATTGCCCCTCGCCTCATGGCCTTCCTCAAACGCCGGGATCAGCACCGCGAAGTCCGCCTTGAGCCTTTCGATTTTTTTGCGGCCTTCCAGTGCTTTGATGGCAATCCGCGCTTCTTTGCCATAACCGCACTGGGGGCAGCGTTGCAGGTAAAGCTGATAAGCGGCGACGCTATCGACCCGGCGGGCGGCTTCAAAGGCTTGCTGATCGACTTCGCGTTCCACCGCCTGCAACGAAATGCCTTCATCGAGCGGTTCGCTGACTGGCGTTGTTACTTCCGGCGTGGGTTCACTGGGGGCGACTACCGATATCGGCGCTCGGTCAACCGGCCGATTCAGCCAGTAAACGCCGCCGCCCATCGCTACCGCTAGGGTAGCAGCCAATCCCCAGATCCATGGGGGCGGGGCGCTACGACGCGCTGTCGTCGTGGCGGACAGTTGTGCCGAGTCGAGCGACCGTATGAACTGGCCGGCATCAGTCGGACACAGTTCGCTCGGATACGCCAGTCCCCGCCGCAGGACTTGCCAGGCATCGTCGGTCAGTCCGGGCGGTCGCGGTACGGCACCCGGTGGTTGACCTTGGGCTTCCTGGACGGTGCGCCCGGTCAATAACCGATAAATTAACAAGGCCAGGGCGAAGACATCGCGGCGAAAGGTGACTTCGGCAGACACCGCATCAGCGGAACCGTCGCCTGCGGCATCACGCCCTGCGCCGGTGCTGAATAGGACGCTGCGCGGTTCCCGAATTTCGGTGGCCAGACCGAAGCCTAACAAGCGGACGGTTCCCTGATCGGTAACAAATACGGTATCGGCATCGATATTCTGATGAGCGAAGCGATGCTCGCCATGCGCGTAGTCCAGCGCCGCTGCAACAGGCCGCAACCACTGGGCGATCGTCTCCCAGGGCCACCCATTTCGACCCCGCTCTTCGAGCAATCGGGCCAGGGTATGACCATGGTGCGGATTAACATACTCCATTTCAGCGAAGGGCCATCCATCAGCACCTTGTCGCCAGCCATGGATACGGGCGATGACGGGATGATCCAGCTTTGCCGCCAGTTGGATCCGTGAGTTAGTTTTGGCCAGGTAGGAGCGCAGGGTGATCATATCGGCTCGTGCAGCCCGTTCGTCGCGCACCGACTCGCCTGACCCGGTTTCGTGGCTAGCAGGTAGAAAAATCTTGATCGCCCGAAATTCTTCAGGGGTTTCCTTGCCCCGTGCAGACACGGCAGGTTGCGCCAGCCAAAGGCGTCGCCGTCCGCTGAGGTCATGTACTAATTGCATCTGTCGTTCAGGAGGACCAATGATGGTTCCCACTGATAACACGCCTGAACTGGCGGATCCGTTAACGGCTGATGCTTTCGAGCCGTTTCTTCCCATCGTTGAACCGCTTCCCGCCTCACGCAGAGCTGCTTTCTGAAGGCGCACCAACTCGCTCTCGTTCAGTTGACCGGCGGCATAAGCTTGTGCAAGCTCTTCAAGACGCGTTTCGATATCCATAAGCCATCATTTGTTTGCAGGGTGCCAAAAGATTTGTTTGAATTAACAGCCGTAAGGCGCATTATGATCAGTCTAGCAGAAGGATGAAACTACTGGGTGTCTGATCACCCGGAAACCGCATCGCCATGCAGTGTGCTGCGCCCATCCGGCATTCTCAATCATGCCTGTTTTCTTAACGACCATGTCCCGACTCCAGATGTCTACTCAACCCTCGCTTTCAAACCCGGCGCTGCATCGCGCAACACGCTGTCGTGATCCTCAACTGGAGGTCGCCGTGCGTTCGCTACTCTCGCCGACCGGCCAGGGGCGTAAGGAAAATCAGGATAATTTTTTATGGATTGACGGCCAGGGTCATGCCCGGTTTCTGTGGCGTGAACAAGAAACCCGGTTGTCCGTGACCGGGTGGCCACAGGGTCATCGGCGCCTGGCGGTGCTCGATGGCATGGGGGGTCATAGCCACGGGCGGGAGGCTGCCGAAAAAGCCGCTGCGGGTCTGATTGAGTTGCCCGCCATGACCGACCTCACCCAGATCTCCGATCAACTGAACCGTTTGCATCGGCGATTGTACCGTGAATTTCAGGATGCCGGGCTGGAAACGGGTTGTACGCTGATCCTGCTGGAAATTCCGCCCCAGTCGCCGGCGCTGCTGTTTCATGTCGGCGATTCGCGCGTCTATGCCATTGACGCGCACCATGTGCAGTGCCTGACGGTGGATCACGTACCCGCAACGCATCTAGCTCTGCTAGGTTTACTGGACAGCGCCCAGTGGTTGCAGCAGGTGCATGTGCAGACCAGCTCGCAGATTAGTCAGGCGTTCATTCTGGGAAGTACGCTGGGTGCGCCGAATTTCTATGTTGAAGCGATTGATGAAGAACTCTATGAGCTGCATGATGGCAATTTGCCCTTGTTTCTACAGGGGTTGAGCGACCGTCGCAGTCTGACCCTGGAACCGGAACAGGTTTATCTGCTGGCCAGTGATGGCCTTTGGCATCTGCGCGATCCACAGGCTTTTATTCGTCGCTGGCCCGCGCTGTTGGCGCACCCCCAACGGCCGCTTGAGGAACTCATGGATGACCTGCTGGCCGAATTAGTGGCCGCTATTCACGAACAACAAAGCCAGCCGGACGATAACTGTACGGTCATGCTGGTGCGCCGAACGACCCAGGCTGAAGAGGCGCTCACTCCTGACTGATCTCTCGCAATGCTGGAGGCGTTCCCTTGAAAATCCGACACATTTTGCTTGCGTTAGCCGTGCTGTTAGCGATTGCGTTCATGCAACCGTTGATGACCTTTCTGGGGGGATTGACCCTGTTGCTCGGCGCTGGCACATTCATCTTCAAAGACCTGCCGCCGGCCAGTCAGGATGCCGTTGAGCGTCGCGTTTTAGGTTGGCTGCGCCGGGCGCGGGTTAATGCTGAGCCTGACCTCGAGCGCCCACCGATTCGGCGGCGGCGGACGCCCAACTTATCCAGCGAAGTCGGCTTGCCGGTGCCATCAAAACCCGCCCCCCGATAGAGGCGGAGCGGTTATCGCCTTTTCCGATGATGGCCGGACTTCCGGATTCCCCTCCTTAGCTAAGGAGGAGTGGTTCGAAGCGCCGGGGTGGTTCAGGAAGTCGGCTACTTAGGCAAGGCGCAATAAATACCCCTCAGAGGGTCGGCGATCCGGTTCCGCCATGTCTGCTGTGGGTCGGGCTTTAGCCTGACTCTTTTTAGCTTTTAACATTAAAGAGTTAGGCTAAAGCCCAACCCATAATGGCTCCCTCGTACCGTGGGGAATATTTTTTTCGAGCTGCCTTAGATTGAAAGACGCCGTTAATCCGCCGCCCGGCAGAACTCGATCAGCCCCATGGTCGAGGCGTCATGGCCGGTTGCCGACTGCTCACCTTTTAACACCGGCAGGATCGCGTTGGCTAATTGCTTGCCGAGTTCGACGCCCCACTGATCAAAGGAATTGATATTCCAGATCACGCCCTGGGTGAACACCTTGTGTTCATACAGCGCCAGCAAGGCACCGAGCACCTTCGGGGTCATCTGGCGGTAGAACAGGCTGGTGCTGGGGCGGTTGCCGGGGAAAATCTTGTACGGCAACAATTTCTCCAGCCCTTCACCGCTCAAACCCTGCTTCTCCAATTCCGCCCGCGCTTGTGCCTCAGTCTTGCCGACCATGAGCGCTTCGGCCTGCGCCAGGCAGTTGGCCAGCAGAATGGCGTGATGGTCGCCGATCGGGTTCGGGCTGTGCGCCGGAGCCAGGAAATCGGCCGGCACCAGATGCGTCCCCTGATGCAGTAATTGGTAAAAAGCGTGCTGGCCGTTATTTCCCAACCCCCCCCATAGCAACGGCCCGGTGTTGACCGTGACGGGCTGACCCTCGCGGTCGATGGATTTGCCGTTGCTTTCCATATCCAGTTGTTGCAGATAATCCGGCAACGAGCGCAGATAATCATCGTAAACCAGCGTGACCTGGCTGTCCGCGCCGAAGAAATCGATGTACCAGACCCCCAGCAATCCCAGAATGACCGGCAAATTCTCTTCCAGCGGAGCCGTGCGGAAGTGCTCATCCATTTCGTGAGCGCCTTCCTGCAACTCCATGAAGTTCTCCATACCCAAGTAGACCATGATCGGCAGGCCAATGGCCGACCAGAGCGAATAGCGCCCACCAACCCAGTCCCAGAATTCGAACATGTTGGCGGTATCAATGCCAAAGGCGCTGACGCCTTGGGTATTTGTCGACACCGCGACGAAATGCCTGGCTACTGCTGACTCGTCGCCCAGTTCCTTGATCAACCAGGCACGGGCAGTATGTGCATTGGTCATGGTCTCCTGGGTGGTGAAGGTCTTGGAGGCAATAATGAACAAGGTGCTTTCCGGATCGCATTCAGCCAAGACGTGACTGATGTGCGCGCCGTCGACATTGGAGACGAAATGCATCCGCAAGGTCGGGTCACCGTAGGGTTCCAGCGCCTGACAGACCATTTTCGGTCCCAAGTCGGAACCCCCGATGCCGATATTGACGATATCGCGAATCCGTTTGCCGGTATAGCCGCGCCACTTGCCCCGGCGAATCTGATCGGCGAACTTGCGCATGTGTTCGAGGACGTTGTTCACCTCCGGCATGACATCCTGACCCTTGACGAAAATGGGTCGGTTGCTCCGGTTACGCAGGGCGACGTGCAGCACGGCGCGCTGTTCGGTGTGGTTGATGATCTCACCGCTGAACATCCGCTCGATACCGGCAGGCAGTTGCACTTGGCGGGCTAATTCGATAAGGAGCGGCAACGTTTCTTCGGTAATGCGATGCTTGGAAAAATCGACCAGCAGATCCCCGAAACGCCGGGAGAACTGGTTGAAACGCCCAGGATCAGCGGCGAACAAGTCGCGTAGATGCAGGTTGGCGATAGCCGCATGATGGGCTTGCAGTGCTTGCCAGACCGGCAGGTTGCTGGGAACGGACATGGACAGCTTCCTTTATT
>JAIFNF010000222.1 GCA_020047885.1 Gammaproteobacteria bacterium
GGATCATCTGGCCCTGCATTTCAGCCGTTACGCCCAGAGTGGCGGCATTGGGTTGCAGCAGCGTTCCGTGGTCGCCCTGATTGAAACGCACCATGGCGCGTACCCCCTGGTCATTCCACACTGAGCGACTGGCCGATGGCAAGCCCATCACTCTGGCCAGCGGTTCAGTACCGGCCAGTGGCGCATTTTCAACCGAATTCGGCACTACCTGGTCGGGCAGTGAGGCCGAATTTGCGCCGCCGACTACCTCAATCAAGTGAATCGGATGCCGACGGGCGGCAGCAGCGGCGTAATTGATCGGGTCGCCGGAATCAATCATGGTCTGCGCCGCGTTCAGGTAGGCTTCGTAGGCCGGTGTGCCTTTGATGAGTCCCTGGGTAGCCAACTGCGCGATATAGATGGGGCCAAGGGTGGCTGAGCCGTCGATCATCTTGAACCCCCCGCCGCCCATACCTAGCGTCGCGCTGGTGACGCGGTCCTCAATGCCCAGGAAGACCCCGCCATTGATGGCGCCCATTGAGTGACCTACGAAGTGGATATGAGCGGCGTCCAGGTCAGGGTTGCCGTCGCCGTTCAAATCCACGAGTGGCAACGTCGCGGTAAGTTGCCGTAAATCCTGAGCGGCTTCGCGGAAATTGTCGCGAGTGGTAAGCAAACTACCGAGATTGATGAAGTAAGTGCCTGAAGTATCGATTTTTCCATCCGAACCGACCACGCTGGTCTGATTGTTGATCAGATCGAGATCGAAGGTCCGTTCCATCCCCTTCATGTAAAAAGGATTAGTCGTGTCGGTGATGCCATGCAGCGGCAGATCAATCGCGACGGCAGCATAACCGGCGAATGATAGCGCATCGGCCAGCGCCAGCAGATTAGTGCGATCTTTGGTAATACCGTGCTGGAAAATCACGACCGGCCAGCCATTAGCAGGTTTGCTCTGACCGCTCTTAGTGCTGGGGACGGTCATCAATACCGGAATTTGCAGGGTGGTGGTCGCTATCGGCAGCGGATTATAGCGGGTCACAGCGCCACCATCGGCAGTCTGCCAGTCACTGCTCAGCGGCTGGTCTTTGTTGAAATAGTAGGGGATGGCCAATGCACCGGCATAGATGTCAGAAAAGCCGGGTAGTCCCAAGCCAATGGCCGTGGTCGTCAACCCGGTCGATTTTATCGTCATCCCCAGTGGTTTCAGATTCGTGCCCAGCGCCATGAACGCATCGTCAATCGACTGGGTCATAAAAGTCCAACTCAGCACGATGCTATTCCTAGCCACGCCCTGACTGGCGGCGGCGTTTTCCTGATTGTTGACCGATTGCCGCAGTGGCTCCAGCGCCTGCGCTTCGGCGTCGCTCAGACCAGGTATTACGCTTTTGCCGTTGGCGTCGACCAGTGGCGTCGGGAGTTGAGTCAGCGCATAGGTTTGCGACGGCAGAGCGTTGTAGCCCTCACGATCCTGAATGCCGTTGGTCAGCGTGACCAGGTAGCCGGTCTTGGGTTTCAGCGGGAGTAGCGGGTGAATATTCAGCGTGGTCTGCGTCTCGTCCTGCGGCAGCAAATTGACCTGATAATCGATGCCCGCCTTGAGTTCATGATGGACGGCGGTGATGGCAAACGGCGTTGACGTCCCCTGGCCCAGGAATGGATTGATCAGTTCGACTTCAAATACCCGCACGGTGCTTCCCGCCGTAATCGTACTGGCGTTGAGCGTGCTGGAAAATTGCGCAGTCAGCAGTGCCACCGTGGAGAAACCATCCAGTTCGTTCATGGCAACCCTTGGATCAGCCAGATTGTCCGGATCGGCGACTGGAATATTCAACGTGCCGTCGGTCGAGCCACTGAACAGTAGATTGTTGGGAAAGGGAATGACCCCAGTCGCTGGATCGAATTGGGCGTAAAAATCGGCGCGAGTTGCGGCATCGACCGTACTGAACGTGGCCAGACCCATGACCAGGCAGAGCGGTGCAAGCCGGAAGTTTTTTGTTAGAATTCGCATACAAGCACTCCATTGTCGTCGTCAGATTTCGGGAACGCCTTAAAGCGTAGTCGTTCGCTGGCCGGCAAACAAAATTTAATTTCTGGAAACGATACTTTGTCAGGCAGTTCGGTTATATTTGATCAGAATTATCGCCTGAATTTTCAGGCGGTTTCACCGTCTCAGTTTCCAGTGTTGCGCCAATCTGACCAAACATGGCCATGAAGCAGTTCTTTAAACGCCACTTGCCGAACCCTCACCAGCTAAGTTCGCACAAGAACCTGCGTTTCCTTGGTAATTTACTGCATGATCCCCGTCTTTGGCATTTCAGCCGCCGGTCGACAGTACGCGGGCTGGCCGCTGGCGTATTTTTCGCCTTTGTGCCGGTTCCCTCGCAAATGTTGCTCGCCGCGACCGCTGCCGCCCTGTTCCGGTTCAACATGCCGGTAGCGGTGGCGCTGGTCTGGATTACCAACCCGGTGACGATTCCCCCGATCTTCTTCGTTTGTTACGAGTTCGGTGCCTGGCTGCTGGGGACGCCTCCGCTCGCGTGGGCGTTTGAACCTTCGCTGGACGGGTTCCTGCGGCGGATGGGTGAGCTGGGGTGGCCGTTACTGGTCGGGTCATTGACCATTGGCGTCATTGCCAGCACCGCAACGTTCGTGATTGCCGATCTGCTCTGGCGTCGGCATATCATCAACAAGTTTCGCCGCCGCCGGGTCGTGGCCGTTTCGGGCTGAAGTATCGAGTTGGCTAGCGGTTTTTCCTTCTCTTCGCCGTTGTTCGGGCCGGATATCCGCTGGCCTGCTGCACGTGATTTTCATTCAGGTAATATCTGGTATGTCATCTCCCATCGAACATTTTGAACAGCTTGCACTGTCCCCTGCTCTGTTGCAAACCCTCCAGGAACTCGGTTACGAAGCGCCGACACCGATCCAGGCAGCGACGATTCCCCCCATGCTGGAAGGCTGCGATGTGCTGGGTCAGGCTCAGACCGGCACCGGTAAAACCGCGGCATTTGCCCTCCCCATCCTGGAAAAGCTGGACTGGAACGACCGGCAACCGCAGGCGCTGGTATTGACCCCCACCCGGGAACTGGCGATTCAGGTTGCAGAAGCCTTCCAAAGCTACGCCCGCCATCTGCCTGGATTTCACGTCCTGCCGATCTACGGCGGCCAGAGCATGACTCTGCAATTGCGCCATCTGCGGCGTGGCGTCCACGTCGTGGTGGGTACGCCAGGTCGAGTCATGGATCATCTGCGCCGGGAAACCCTCTCACTGGCGACCTTGCGCACCGTCGTGCTGGATGAAGCCGATGAAATGCTGCGCATGGGCTTCATTGATGATGTGGACTGGATTCTGGAGCAGACCCCGGCGACCAAGCAGGTCGCGCTCTTCTCCGCAACTATGCCCGAGCTGATTCGCCGGGTGGCGCATCGTCATCTGCGCAATCCCCAGGAAGTGCGGATCGAGACCCGTACCGCGACCGTCGCGACGGTTCGGCAGCGCTACTGCCAGGTGGGCGTCCAGCACAAGCTCGACGCGCTGACCCGGGTGCTGGAAGTGGAAGACGCGGACGCTACGCTGATCTTTGTCCGCACCAAGGTGGCCGCGACGGAATTGGCGGAACGACTGGAGGCGCGTGGCTATCCCAGCGCCGCCCTGCATGGCGACATGACCCAGGCGTTGCGCGAGAAAACGATTGACCAGTTGCGCGGCGGCGGGCTGGACATTCTGGTCGCGACCGACGTCGCGGCACGTGGGCTGGATGTGCAACGGATCAGCCACGTCATCAACTACGACATTCCCTACGATCCCGAAGCCTATATTCATCGCATTGGCCGCACCGGTCGGGCGGGTCGTGCGGGCGACGCTATTTTGTTTGTTGCGCCCCGCGAAATTCGCCTGTTGCGGACGATTGAAAAGGCGACCCGGCAGCCGGTGGAAAAGATGCCGTTGCCGACACAGGAAGCGATTACGGGTCACCGGTTGGCGCAGTTCAAGCAGCAGGTCACTGAGGTGTTAACGTCGCAGGATCTGGAGTTTTTCCAACAGATCGTCGCCGAGCTTGAACGGGAACAGGAAACCAGCCCGCAGGACATTGCCGCCGCACTCGCCTATCTGGCGCAGCGCGAACGGCCCCTGCAATTTGAAGACACTATTCCGAAAGATGCCGAACGAGAAAGAGAACGGAGCCGGGATCGGGATGGAGATCGAGGTCGGGATCATGAAAGACCGTCATTCCGGTCGGACCGAGAGGAACGTGCACCGCGTGGCGGAGAACGGCGCGACGCCCGTAGTTCCAGCGATTTTAGTTCAAATAAAACCCGTTACCGGATTGAAGTCGGCCGCGAACATGGCGCGACGCCGCAGAATATTATGGGCGCGATTGCCAACGAGGCGGGGATTGAGGGTCGGTATATTGGCCGTATCGAGATTTACGATGACTACAGCACCGTCGATTTGCCCGATGGGATGCCGCCCGAGATTTTCCAACATTTGAAACGGGTGCGGGTGCGGCAGCAGATGTTGAATATCAGTCCCTTCGACGGTGCAGAACCGGACCGGAAACGTCCGGCTCGCCCGAGAACAGAGCGGACGATGGGCGATCCGGAACGGGCGGAACGCCGGGAGCGGAAGCGTCCGGGGCGGTCTCCTGCGGATTCGTGATCCGGCTATTGAGAAAGGCTCGGTGATGAAATTATTGGCGCTGGAAACTGCGACCGAAGCGTGTTCCGCTGCCGTGTGGATCGATGGCGCGGTGTACGAACGTTATGAGTTGGCTCCGCGTCGCCATGCCGCATTGATTTTGCCGATGATCGAAGCGGTTTTGGCCGAGGCGGAACTGATGATGAATCAGTTGGATGCCATTGCGGTCGGGCGTGGACCCGGCGCATTCACCGGGGTGCGGATTGCGATCGGTATTGCTCAGGGGCTGGCGTTCGCCGCTGATTTACCGGTCGTTCCCGTGTCTACTCTGGCGGCGCTGGCGCTGGGCGCGGCGCGGGAAACCGACCAGCACCGGATAGCGACGGCGCTGGATGCCCGAATGGGTGAGGTCTACTGGGGAACTTGGGCGGTGTCTGGCGATATCGTCGAATCGCTGGGTGAGGAACGGGTATGTGCGCCAGCACTGGCGGATGGTGCGCCTGGCCCCTGGTTCGGCGTCGGCAGTGGCTGGCTGGCTTATGCTGAGGCGTTATCCCAGCGGTTGACGGTGAGCGGTTGGTTGGGCGACCGCTATCCGCAGGCTGGCGATGTAGCCCGGTTAGCGGCGGATCCCGCCCGGCGCGGGGAGTGGGTGGTAGCAGAACAGGTGTTGCCAGTTTACCTGCGGGATCGGGTGGTCGGTGGTTAAAGGCGAACGGCAAAAGGTTGGAAAATTTGGTGTTTGGCATTGAATCCCTATTCGCGATAAGCTACTCCAGCAGCAACATAAAACAATGAAAGCAGCTTTGACTGCCCGGAGGATCTGCATAATGAACGCCACGATGACCGCTGATGCTGTCCATAGCAAGGCGCTGCCTGATCTGGTTGCCAAATGGCTGGCCGCACGTCAGGAAAGTCTGGTGTTATATCACCGGTTGACCGCGCTGAAACCCTTTACTGTCACTGAACCGGTGCGTCATCAATTGCGCCGCTTCCGGCAGGTTCTGGTGGATTATCTGGCGCTGGGGTCGTTCGAGGTGTTTCAGGCTCTTGAGGAACAAACAGCCGACTCACCCTACCGGCAGGCTCGAGAACTGGCTCGGCGCTGCTATGGCCATATCGCCCGCACGACTCAGGCGGCTATGACTTTCCACGATCGCTATGATGGAGATTTGTCCGATCCGGCACTGGCTGGACTGGATGAGGAACTCTCACGACTGGGTGAGTCGCTGGCAGTGCGCATCGAACTGGAAGATCGGATTGTCGCTGCGGTTCGCAAGAGTTCAATCGTGGCTTGAGTCGTACTGGTGTTGCTGGGTTGTTCCGGACGTTTTTAGCGCACATTGATAGGGGGCAGAATTGACAAACAGATTTTTCAGACTACCATTTTATGCGGATAGTCGATATCCACTCTACTGAGCGCATTTAATAGGCGGCTCTAAAAGTAAAAATGCTTGGGTAGAGTAAATCATGCCTGCCAACAGATGAATCCTGCTTGAAAAGATTCATGGGTAGGAAAAAGTAAATTTTTTGCTACTTTCTCTTGAATAGCCGAGCCTATTCTTGATAGCAGCAAAATGATGAACCAATGAGGTGTTAGTTATGCGGCTTTTGATTCCAGGATTGGTAGGTTTGTTGCTGATTGCTCCTGTTCAAGCGCAATCTGCGGACACCGCAGTAGCCCCGACGGTGCCTGCAGCCAGTGTTGCACCGACGGCTCCTGCAGCCAGCGTTACGTCGGTGGCTCCAAAGGCTGCTGGCGCAGTATCTGCTGCTGCCGCGCAGGTTTCTCAAGAGGTGGCAGACGTTAAGGCAAGCTTTGATAAGGTGTACGCAGATACCAGCAAGGACGCCTCCCCTAGTACGCGCTTGCTGGCTACAGCGACCGGTGCCGGTCTGGGCTTTTTAGCATCAAGCTACATCCTGACCACGACCATTGCTCCCCTGGCTGCAACCGCCCTTAATACAGTGGGCTTGTCCCAGGCCACTACGAGCATTGTCACCTCGTCGATAACGACCATTGGCCTTGTTTGGGGCACTTATGTCGGCGGCGTTTACGCCCATGATCTGGTCGCCAGATAGCCACGGCATAAAGTCCCGTGAGGCGTTCAAGCAAGCTTGCACTCGCTAGCGCATTTGGAATTGCGCTAGCGGCTGCTCAAGTCGGCCCTTATGTCATCCCGAGGGCGGAACAGGGCAATGTCGAACAGCGCCGGATCATGCGTGCGCAGGCGCTGGCTCGTCGATTGGATGCGATCAGCGAGGACAATGCGCAGGTGGGTGAGGTGTTGAAGTGGTTGCTGGCATGGGTTCAATAGTTTCGTTGACCCGGCATGTTCGAATCAGGCAAGAATCGCTGCGCTTCACAGGAGCCGGTAGTATGCTGTTTTAACCCAGTAAGACGACATTGCTGATGTATCAGGAACCTTTAAAGAGTGTAAAAAAGCTTTATCTCACTGGTGTTAAACACAGGTTCTTCTTGATTTTTTTATTTTTGTTTCTGATTGACAACCCTACCAGAATCTCTATCGTTGAGTTCTGCCGCGCCAGCGACACCCCTGCCACCTTACGGATCACGGTAGCTCTAGTGACTTGCGCTGTTCTGATTGTCCTGCTTAGACATACATGGACGGCGATGCGCCTGTTGGGTCATGCCACTGTAGCACTGTTGGTTTTGGCTTTAGCATCGCTGTTATGGTATCTGCAAGAGTGGATTATTCTTAGTGAAACGACACGCTATTTTGCCAAACTCACAGTTATCACCGTGGTCTTGACCTTTGGCCAGGTGTTGCCATTTTATGTTCGGCAGTTATCAGGTATCAGTCCGGTTCTCAAGTATCCACCTTAGGCAAGGCGCAATAAATACCCTGCAGAGGGTCGGCGATTCGGTTCCGCTATGTCTGCTGTGGGTCGGGCCTTAGCCTGACTCTTTTTAGCTTTGAACATTAATGAGTTAGGCTAAAGCCCAACCCACAATGGCTCCCTCGCACCGTGGGGAATATTTTTTGCGAGCTGCCTTAGTTGATGTTGGTGGTGTTAGCGTTGACAGTTTCCGATATTATTGTTGCTTTTGGCGTGATGGTCTCCTCTGGATTAGCGAAGGCGACGGCGGTTATTGCACGGTTTTCTCCCGCCCCATCGTGGGAAATTGCTACACTAATCGACGCATGAGAAATATCGGTAATCGACGCAGCTAGGGCGGTTTTAAGCGTTTGGATTGATTGATGGATGGCAAGTTGTTCGGGAGGATCCCGCCGAATGCCACGACCAGACAGCAAGCGGACAACGTTATTCCACCATGTGTCATGTGCGCCTTTGATTCGTACTATGGAAACGAGCATCGAACGATAACCATTTCCGGGTGGGGAGTAGACATTGGGCGGTAGCTTATGAATATATTGCAGCAGCTATGGCTCATTCTTCACGCGGCAGCAGTAGCCATCATCCTACCCATGTCTCTGTTGCTTGTAAATCGGTTACTCATTCGTTATCTCGATGATCGGGGCATGTATAGGGTGCCTCCGTTTTCGTGGCTGCCTTTGCTGGCTGGAGCTGCGTTATGCAGTGCTGCCCTGAATGCGTTGGATATTGTCGGGCGGTTAAATCCTAGTCAGTTATGGCTGTCTGATTTTTGGGCGCTGCGGTTTGATGAATTATACGAGGTCTGGTTACGTCCATCCGATATACTGTTAGCAGTGATTGCCGGTTTTGTCGAATTTTATCATGAACTGCTTTACGAAGGCTGGAATGTATGGTTTTTTCAAAGTTCTTCGATAGTTGCTATTGTGGTTGCGTTGTTGGCATGGCGCGGTTGGCAGGCGATTCGAGGTATTGTGCTGTTTTTCTGGCTCAGTCTGGCGGTGACAATTCTGATGTATATCAGCGTTATTCTACTGGCGTGGGTGATTCATTGGCTTAATTTCTGGGCGTTAGTCGTTTTGTTCTTTTTCCTCTATATGTATGATAAAGAGGGTGATCAGCAACATGGATCACCTCTTTAATCAGGGTTCATACGGATTATCCCCCACGCGAGTGCGAGAACGTGTCAGATAATGAAGATAGCAACCGGCGTTTTTATGATTTTGTCATGGACCAGACCCGGAGACAGTCCTGGGTCAGTAAAAAATTCGAAGGTGAATGGTTGCAAAAAGCAACTTTTAATCTGGGAATCGAGCCGTTTCAGGCGCGTGCGCTTATTTTAGGGGCGACAGCATCATGCAATGGATTTGTCGAAACCGAAATTGAACGGGTGATAGATGAGTTTGTCATTCTGCTTTCCGGCCATAAAGGGCGCGTTGCTAAAGATTCGTTTCGTCAATTAACAGCAGTGGTGAAAGGTATGGGGCGTGGCGCTCTGGATGAGCGAAGCGCTGAACAAATCGTGAAGGAGGCAATGGTCCGTCGAGGGCTGAAACCGGATGGCCGTGGATTGTTGCGCTCAAAGCGCTGGTTTCATAACGCGGGTCGAGTGGAAGCGAAAGCCTTATGATTGCACGCAATCTTTTGGAATGGGTGGCAGATACACCTTTCTCGATTGCATTTCTGCTCATTGTTTTGCCTTGCGTAGTATTATCGGTAGTGGGCATATTAATAGTACGCTTTCTGCACCCGGAAGAAATGCGCATTAACAGCGAAGTCGCTCAAGCCAAGGTAAGCTACATGGCGGAGATTTACGCTGTTCTGCTAGGGCTGTTTTTGGTGTCTGCTTTCGAGATGTACCAAGACATGCAAACAGTAGTTAGAAGTGAAGCGCTGGCGTTGCGGGCTTTGTATCAGGTGACTGCGCAGGTATCTCCAGAACAGCCAGGCGCATTACCCGACCTAGTACACGCCTATACGCGCTCGGTGGTTGAGGATGAATGGGGGCTGATGAAATTTGGTGACTCAAGTGAGACTACACAGCGACATTTGGATGCGTTATTTGCGGCGATTGCTGCGGCTGGACAACAATCGACAGCAACGACTGGCGCTGCTATTCAAATGGAACAATTAGCCCGTTTGGTACTGACACAACGAGCCAACCGACTGACCAATGGGCCAGGAGTAGGGCGACAGCTATCAGACATGTTATCAGGCGTCCTTGTCGTTGTCACCGTCATCGCGATTTCCATGCCTTGGTTCATTTATACTTCTTACGCAACCGTCCACATTCTCTTGGGGACAGCTCTTATCATCGTATTTGTCTCGCTGATTATCCTCGCGTTTAAGATGCTTTATCCTTTTGCCGGGGAGTTGATGATTCCGCCTGTAGATTTTTTTGAGGCGCTGGGGAGTATGAATATCAGGCCTAGCCCGTGAAGAAATTTGGGTTTTACAGCATTTTTTTACGATGGGTATTAGTCGCCAGTATCGTTTTTGGCACCTACAATCCCAGTGGGCGTTCTTTTGTGCATTGGGCGATGGAATCAGAAATTGAAACTTCACTGAAACTTTCGGTTGGATTGGTGTTGTTTGCCCTGAATTTGATGTTGATTCATCTGACGTTTCGTTCACTGGGATATGTCGGGGTTACTATTATGACCATATGCTTGCTGTCCATTGCTATTACTTTACAACGTCTGGAACTGGTCATATTGTATAATTGGGGACAAGTACAATTATACATTATTTTTTTCTTTGTTACCGCAGTCACGATCGGAGTTTGCTGGTCAGCCATTCGCACCCGTATCTCCGGGCAGGTTGATTCTGATGACATCAGTCGACGGCTTTGAAGGCCGTGAGGTTTGTCGACATTGGAGACTATTTGATGAGCTTATCCTGTCATTGCCAACTGGTTTTTATGTTGGTATTTTTGATGTTCCCGTGGCTGGCCGGGCGTACAGCTACATCATCCCCGGAAGTGCCTATCCAGGATTTCCGTTTATTAGTCGAACCTTTGAGTGCTGAATGGGAGGCGCGACTGGTACCGCCCCTCTTGCAGAACCTGCTCCGGATTGCGCCCTACACCCTGATGCGCACCGAAGCCCCTGAGGCGCTGCGCATTGTCGCCGAGACGCCCGGTCGCCTGGCGCTGCTCCGCCGTTCCAGCGCATCTGCCACAGATACGCTGTCGAACCTTGAATTGCTGGAGGTGGGTCCGGCGACCTGCATGACGCTGGTGGTCCACCAGAATGCGCCGTGGCGGGACTATGCGGGCCTCAACTATCGGTTTGGTCGTCCCCTGCGAGTGGAGGCAGTTAGTCCTGGCGCACTCCAGGATTTCCAGCGAGTCCTGAGCGCTTTTCCCATCACTGGCGATATTTCACTGGCGGTGCGCCCGACACACATTGCCGTTCAGCGACTGGTTGCCGGGGAGGTTGATCTGGTGGTGCTGGATGTGCCAAGGCGCGGCGCGGTTGATCAACCGGCAGATGTTATGAAGTTTGTGATGGAGCGTGAATTACGCCTGCTGGATCTGCCGCCCAGTCTGTTTGTAGAGTCGGATTCGCTGAGAGAGGGTGAGGTGCTGGTTTATAAGGGCTGGTTCTGGGAGCAGCCCCAAATCTATCGCGGTTTATGCGATGCTTTTGTCCTAGCAATGCCGACATCGGGCGCCGACCAACTGGTTTATACGTTGTATTCGGGGGTAGCACCGGCGGCAACTCCTCAGCAACCTGGATTTTTCGAAAAAATCAGCGATGCTGTTCATCGATTATTGGTGGCGATAGGGATTTTGGCATCCTAGTTGGGTAAGTAAATTTAAAGTATATGGTTAATATAGCGGCGTATGCTGGTTTTAAATGGCAAATTCTCATTTTTGTTTTCCTTCTTTCCGATTTGAGTTTACCTGCTGCAATGGCGCAAGCGAGCCTTTCGGAGTGGTTCCGTGTACACGAGGATGCTCTACAGTACTGGGAATTAGTGCCGGGAGAGCATCCGTTACAGGCTAGTTTACGTCCGCGATATTCCACGCCTGAGCCAGTACGGAGGGTGCTGTTCATCTATCCCTATGCGTCCTCAGCGTATGATATTGCCATTAGTAGAGTGCTGGAAATTTTTGCGGAAAAACGCATTGCCGCCATCATTCATGCAGTTAATTTTCAGAATCAGCCGAGCCGTGGACGAACTTTAATTGAGAAAGCCCAGCGTGACCAGGTCGATCTTATATTTGCAATGGGTTCTGATTCTGTAGCTCTACTCATTGGTGAGGCAAGCAAATTTGATATTCCAGTGGTTTCCATCTGTGCTAAAGATCCGGTGCTGCTCGGTCAAATAAAAGATTATGAACAGGGTAGTGGTAATAATTTTGCGTTTACCTCGCTGAATACGCCGATTGATTTGCAAATGATATACCTGCTGGAATTAAAACCAGCGCTACGCAATATCGGCATTCTCGTCGATCGCCGTAATATTAGCGCAGTACAAACTCAGGCAGAGCCATTAGCGAGAGCCGCCCATGAACGTAATATTCAGCCTTTTATGATTACCATCGATCAATCAGATAAAGCCGCTTTGGAACTTGCAGAAAAGATGCCTGCCGCTTT
>JAIFNF010000306.1 GCA_020047885.1 Gammaproteobacteria bacterium
TGGCGGGATTTGCTTTCGCGGTGACCCAGTATTTCACCTCGAATCATTGGGCTTACGAACTGCCTGATATTACTTCCGCGTTGGTGAGCCTGGTGGTATTGACGCTGTTTCTGCGGTTTATGTGGCAGCCCAAGCAGGCTTTTACCTTCCAGAATGCGGGGGCGGGAACCCACTTACCCGCAGATCATCCGCATTCCAAGTACAGCATCGGGCAAATCTTTAAAGCGTGGTCGCCCTTTATCGTCCTCACCATTATGGTGACGATCTGGACATTGCCGGCATTCAAGGGGTTATTTGCTAAAGGCGCTATGCTGGAGTCATGGACCCTGAGTTTCCATATCCCCAGTCTGGACAACCTAGTGATGAAAACCATGCCAATTGTCAAGACATTGACGCCCTATGAAGCGATTTACAAATTTGATGTGCTGTCAGCAACTGGAACTTCGATTCTGCTGGCCGCCGTCGTTAGCGCTTTCATTTTGGGAGTCAATATCAAGCTGTTCTTTACTACGCTATGGGAAACCCTGGTGGAATTGAGTACGCCCATTTTCACCATTGGTCTGGTGCTGGGTTTTGCGTTTATCGCCAATTATTCCGGAGTTTCCTCAACACTCGGTCTGGCTTTCGCCGCGACGGGAGTGCTATTCCCCTTCTTTTCACCGTTCCTGGGCTGGCTTGGCGTGTTCCTGACTGGTTCCGACACCTCCAGCAATGCGCTGTTTGCCAATTTGCAGCAAGTGACGGCGCAACAAATCGGCGTCAATCCGATTCTGACTATTGCGGCTAATACCACCGGTGGGGTTACTGGCAAGATGATTTCGCCGCAATCCATTGCCGTCGCTTGTGCAGCGGCCGGACTGGTGGGCAAGGAGTCGGATTTGTTCCGCTTCACGCTGAAACACAGTCTGTTTTTCGCGGTGATCATCGGCATCATCACTTATGTGCAGGCTTATTACCTGCAATGGATGATTCCAGTAGCCGCCCATTAGGGATGAGCAGCGGAAATCCAACCGGATTGCGGTTATCAGGGAGGTAGCTGGGTGGTGCTTTAGTGGTAACCGTTCCCCCCAACCTCTCCCGCAAGGGGTGAGGGAAGGGGGGCTGGGCGGCGGCTTTATCCCGACGATCGCCGACAGAACATCATCATAACGTCATCATCTTCGCTTACCCTATCGACAGGTTTAATGATCAAAACTGCTGTTCCCTTTTGATCTCGTCAGTAGAGTAGCGTGCAATGCAGCAAAAACATGATGATCTGGCTGAAGCTGGTTTTTCGGAGTTGCCCAAAACCGTCGCCTGTCTCGTAACGCCGAATATTAGTATTAATCCAACCATCCTGGTTGAGGACGTTGGCTCAATCCTGCGTCAGAACCGCAATTTGTACTACCTGCCGGTGGTGCAGGACGATCGCCCCATTGGCCTGATCCGGCGACTGGATTTCATGGATATTTTTCTGTCGAATTACGGTCGGGAGTTGCATGGCCGTAAACCCGCCACTTTCTTTATGGATCCACATCCCTTGCTCATCGAGGACGCCTTATCGCTCGAGGACGCGAGTCGGTTAGTGACCCGCAATGTGAACCAGCGTCTGGATCTGCAGGCGTTTATTATTGTTTCCGGCGGTCGTTATCAGGGACTGGGCTGGACGATGGATTTGCTGGAGAAAATCACTGATCTGCGCGTTCACAGCGCTCGCTATGCGAATCCGCTAACCTTATTACCGGGCAATGTGCCGATTCAGAACCACATTGAAATGCTCATCAAATCCCGCCGCCCGTTTACCGCAGCCTACTGCGATCTGGATTCTTTTAAGCCGTTTAATGACATCTATGGCTATAAAAAGGGCGATCAAGTCATCCAGATGCTGGGGCGCATCCTCGTTGAACACGCCGACGCCACTCTGGATTTTGTCGGCCATATTGGCGGCGATGATTTCATGGTCATTTTTGAAAGTCCCGACTGGAAAGAGCGGTGTCAGCGCATTCTGGATGTTCTGGCTTATCAAGCGCCGTGCTTCTACAACAAGGAAGATCGACGCCGGGGCGGCATCACCACCCAAGACCGGCGTGGCAAGGAGCAATTTTTTAACCTGCTCAGTCTCTCCATCGGTGCCGTCCAGCCCGACCTGGATCATTGCCATACCCATCATGATGTCGCGACGTTGGCTAGCGACGCGAAGCATCAAGCCAAGTTGCAAAGCGGCAACAGCCTGTACATCGACCGGCGGCAGAAAGTTCATCGTCCGCCAACCACCGCTGATTATGAACAAGAGACGGCTACATCCTCCGCATAGTACTCAGCGGCATGTCATCAATACGCCATAAAAGTGCAATATGAAAGGTATATAACAGCCGCCACCGAAGTCGTTCAGAACGACTGGTGGATGGCTTGGCATGGTCGCTGTCATCGGCTGAGCTGACCCCTTAATCCCGCTACGACTGAAGGACCCGACGATGCCCATAAGTCAAGACGCCCATACCGTCAAGCAATTCGATACCCAACTCATCAGCCTGCGCGACCTGGTGCTGGAAATGGGTGGACTGGTCGAAAACCAGATTCAACGCGCCATTACAGCGCTTGATGAGCAAGACCTGAATGCCGCCCGCGAAGTGATCAGCTACGATCAGATCATTAACAGTCTACACGTCAAGGCTGATGAAGATACCGTCAATCTCCTCGCCCGACGGCAGCCGATGGGTAGCGACTTGCGGATGATCATCGCCTTGTCCAAGATCGTCGCTGATCTGGAGCGGATGGGTGACAAAGCCGGGAAAATTGCCCGGATGACGATCAAGATCTACGACGACGGCAACAGCCCACCCAATGCCAAGCTACTACGCGACGTGACCCCCATGACCCGATTGGCGGTGGCCATGCTGCATAACAGTCTCGATGCCCTGGCCCGACTGGACGTCGAGAAAGCGGTGGCGGTCGCCCAAAGCGACGATGAGCTGGATAAGGAGTTCCATGCGGCGTTGCGACGGCTGATCACCTACATGATGGAAGACCCCCGCACCATTGGCCATGCGCTCAACGTCATCTTCATTATCAAGGCGCTGGAGCGGATTGGCGATCACGCGAATAACATCGCGGAGTCCATCATCTATCTGGCCAAGGGTAAGGATGTGCGCTATCTGGGCGCAGAGGGCCGCATCCAGGATGCTTTGGAAGAATAGGCGGATCATTAAACGCCACAACCGGGCCTGGCGTATTGGCGAACCCAGGCGATAAAATCCTCAGCGGGCAGTGGTGGCGAAAACAGATAGCCCTGCGCCAAGTCGCAACCCTGGTCGACAAGAATCTGGCGCTGTTCCCCGGTTTCCACCCCCTCCGCAACTACCGTCAGCCCCAGGTTATGACCGAGCGTAATCATCGTGGCGACGATGGTCCGGGTATCGGGATCAGTGGCCAGGTCATGTACAAAGCTCTGGTCGATTTTTAACGTGGTAATCGGCATCCGCTTGAGATAGCTCAGACTGGAATAGCCGGTACCAAAATCGTCAATCGCCAGCCCGATGCCTAATCGCTGAATCGCCCGCAAGGTATCGGTCGTCTCGGCACCGGCATCGAGCAGCGTGGATTCGGTCAGTTCCAGTTCCAGCATCCAGGGCGCGTGACCCGGCGTCGCCAGCAGGCGGTGCAGTTGTTCCACTAATCCCGCAGCGCAAAAATGTCGGGCAGCCAGATTCACCGCCACGGTCAGCGGGGGCAGTCCGGCCTGACGCCAGTTTGCCAGTTGCTGGGCGGCTTCATTCAGCATCCAGTCGCCAATGGCGATGATCAGATCGCTGGACTCGGCAACGGAAATAAAACGCCCCGGCAGAATCAAGCCCTGTTTCGGATGCCGCCAGCGCACTAACGCTTCGACACCCACTAATGCACCATCGGCCAGTCGTATTTTCGGCTGTAAATAGGCGCGGAGCTGACCGCTTTCCACGGCTTTACGCAGTTCGGATTCCAATACCAATCGTTCAAAAGCCGCAATGTTCATTTCCCGGTCGTAGAAGGCCAGGGTATTGCGACCGTTCTTTTTGGCTTGGTACAAAGCCGCATTGGCATTTTTCAACAGTTCGCTAAAACGGACGCCATCGTGAGGATATAAGGCGATGCCAATCGACGTCGTCACCCGCAAGCTGTGGCCCGCGATATTGAATGGCTGATGAAATGCGGCGACCAGGCGATCCACCGCCCGCAAGGCTTTCTTCCGTCCTGTATCAGGCAGCAACAGCACAAATTTGTCGCTTTCTATCCGGCACATCGTATCGGCTTGCCGAATCAATCCCTTGAGCCGGGTCGCAACCTGTACTAACAAAGTGTCGCCCACGGTGTAACCGAGCGCCTCATTCACCTCTTTGAACTGATCCAGATCCAGCGACAATACCGTCAACGGTTCGCGCCGACGCGCCGCCAGCGCCAGCGCCAATTCCGCCCGCTCCGCCAGCAAGGCGCGACCTGGCAGGCCCGTTAATGCGTCATAACCCGCTAGGTATTTGATGCGCTGTTCAGTTTCCTTTTGTTCAGTAATATCCGTGGCAATGCTGACATAGTGGGTGATTCGACCTTCGGCATTGCGGACTTCGCGGATGGTGGTCAGTACGATATATAAGCCACCATCCTTGCGCCGGTTCCAAAACTCGCCTTGCCAAAGACCTTCCCGCTGGAGCGTCAGCCAAAGCGCCGTGTAATAGGTTGCGGATTGGTGGCCTGACTGGAACAGGCGGGGATTTTGTCCGCGCAACTCGGCTTCTGAATAACCACTCAGTGCGCTAAATGCTGGATTAACCGTCACGATGTAGCCCTGGGCATTGGTAATCAGAATGGCTTCCCGCGCGGATTCAAACACCACCATCGCTAGGCGCGCAAAATCCGCTGTCCATTCCCAACCCGTCACTTCTTTGATCGAGACCGTTTGCCGGGGTCGTTCCGTATCTGGAAAGTCGGCGAGTGAATGTGAGATAGCCAAGCGGAATCCTCGTGTCGGGAGATGATTGATCTTGGCGTTATAGTTCTTTAATTTGATGACATTTTCATTGCAAAATGAGGATGTCATCCTTCGGTGAAAGGTCGGGGCCGTTGGGAACGGCGAGGCTCTCACTGATACCGATCCAGAAAATGCCGGGCGTAACGCCGTTCAATGCGCACGGTGAAGAGCAGGATCAACATATCAGCGACTTGGGAGTCTGCATCAAGGCATGGCTCCCCGCCGATTTGTGCGCCCAAGCGCAAGCAGGCTTTCAACAGCGGAGGGATGGCGCACCGGGGTGGAACCGGTCCATCACCCCGTGGCAACGGCAGATGCGGCTTGACCCGCAACGATTCGGTTACCAGATGACGTTGCGCCAGTTCGGTATACAGCGCCTGCGCGGCCAGACCATGCTCCCCTAAAGGAATGCTGGCGCAACCGATCAGATAGTCAATCTGATGAATGGCAATAAACGCTGCCAGTCCCGACCAGAGTGCGTTGATTGTTGCGCCGTTGCGGTAATCGGCGCGGATGCAGGTGCGGCCAATTTCCATAAGCTGACCGGGCAGGGTCAAAATGGGCGTCAAATCAAACTCCGTCTGTGAGTAGAAGCCACCGAGGCGCTGCGCGGCCGAGGCGGTGAGAATACGGGTGCAGCCCACCACTTCATCCACCGCGTTGCGAACGATCAGATGCTGGCAGTACGCATCGAACCGATCATGATCGAGGCCGGGAATGCGGTTGTGCAACCGGGCACCCATTTCCCCGGCGAAAACGGTATAGCGCAGACGCTGCGCCGCCCCGATGTCTTTACGGGATTCCGCGAACTCCACATGGACTGACCGTTCGCCAACTGTAGGCAACAGAGCCGCACTGGGAAAATGCCGGGCGAATTCAGTAACAACCAGCGATTCGGTACTCAAGACCACCTCCACATCACGAAGATTCAGGATGTCCGGCAACCTATCAACGTGGCGTTGCAACATTTTGACCGGGCGGTTAAATCTGGATGAATAACGCTCACGCGGCTGTCATCAGGTATTCATTGAACAGTCATTTTTCAGTAATTGATGGTTGCCAGACTGCCTACTTAAATAAAATTTGCCGCCTCCTGGAGATTTTTGTGATGAAAATGAATCTATTGACGGTTGCCGTTTTGTCCACGCTGGGATTGGTCGCCTGTGGTAGCAGCGATGACGATCAGTTGGCAGTTACGATTAAGGGGGTTGATTTTACCGAGACCCCGACGCCAACAACGGCTGATGAGCGGGCGCAAACCCACACCCGGTCGGTCGCTAAAGTGACGTACAGCGATGGGCGGGTGGACGATCATCCACTGAGCTACAACATGTTGTTCAGCGTTAAGGACCCGGTTGCCGAGGTCAAGGGCGTCAAGCATCCGGCGGGTCAACTGTATAACTACAAGATGGAACCGCTGCTTGATCCCATGGGCAACCCGGTTGTGGCGGAAGCCCCGGACGCCAACAGTCTGCTCAACGTCGGTGGCAAGCTGTTTCTGGTGACGCATTATGAATATGACTGGATTCTGAGCGATGGCGCGGTCGCTTATACCGTCCCTGACTGGTATACGCGGATGCCGATGTCGATGACCCTCAGCGACATCGCGCAGGCGGGTGACGGCAAACTGACCGCGACCAAGGTCCGACCCATCGACTTCTCCAGCGTCAACGGGATCTGGATTCCCTGCTTCGGCTCGCAAACGCCCTGGAATACCCATCTCGGTTCCGAAGAAGACTACGATTTGATCTACAACCCGCTCGATTCCAAAAACTATGGAACCACGACCGCCGGTCTCAAAGCCATGCGGGAACTCTATTTCAAGGGTGAGCGCGAGGCGAATCCCTATCATTACGGCATTATCCCGGAAGTGACCATCAAGGCCGATGGTTCGGTCAGCGTGGTCAAGCACTATGCCATGGGGCGCGGTACCTGGGAGCAGGCGCTAGTGATGCCGGACAGCCGCACCGTCTATCTGGGCGATGATGGCGCTTATGTGCAAATGACGATGTTCGTCGCCGACAAAGCCGCCGATTTATCCGCTGGAACGCTGTACACCGCCCAATGGAATCAGACCAGTGATCAGGGCGGCGGGCGCGCTGATCTGACCTGGATTCGCCTGGGTCACGGAACCAACGTTGAAATTGCCGCGCTGGCCAACAGCCTGACCTTTACCGATATTTTTAACGCCGTTGCGCCCACCGAAGGGCAATGTCCCGAAGGTTTCAAACGAGTGCGCGCCGGTTCTTCTGCGGATGAATGTCTGACGCTGAAACCCGGCATGGAGAAGGCGGCGGCGTTCCTGGAAACCCGCCGCTATACCGCGCTGCTCGATGGCACGACCGAATGGACCAAGATGGAGGGTCTAGCGATTAACGGCGCGGACAAGAAGCTGTACATGGCCATGTCGCGCATTGAGAGCAGTATGCGTTCTGATCCGACCGAACCGGCAGATCACATCCGGTTGCCGGAGAACAAGGCCGGGGGAACCTATACCTTGGAACTGAAATCGGCGATCAAGGATATCCAGAGCAACGCGATCAATTCCGACTGGGTAGCGGTCACGATGTACGTCGAGCCGCAATTGCTGGGTAAACCGATCAGCGCCGACGCCGTCGGTAACACGGCGGATGTCAACGCCATCGCCAATACCGACAATGTGTTCTTCTCGCCGAAAATGCGCACGCTGTTCATTGGCGAGGATTCCGGGATGCACATCAACAACTTTGTGTGGGCGTACAACGTCGATACGCAAAAGTTGACCCGGATTTTGAGCGTGACGGCGGGCGGCGAATCCACCGGGCTACAGGTGGTGGATAATGTGAATGGCCATGCCTACATCATGAGCAATGCCCAGCATCATGGCGATTTTCCGAGCAGCATCAATGCCGATCTTGAGGCGCAGTTGACGCCGATGATCGATAAATTCAGTGCGCCAGTCGGCTATATCCGGGGCATTCCGGGTTTGTAATCACTCTTCGGTTTTCGATGCTGATGAGGCTGGCGGTGGATCCATCGTCAGCTTTTTGCGTTTTATGTGAGGAGCTTTTTGTATGAACCATCGCCCCGCTTTTTTGAACCCGGTCGTGACCGTATTACTCATGGGTGCCATCAGCGCGGGTTGCAGCGACAGTCAGGGTCAGTCCCCGGTTCAGTCAGCCACCATGACCGCGCCTGCCGTCAGTTACCCCCTGGGCGATTTCCGTAGTCCGATCACTTTTTCCAATCCCTACGCCCATATCCCGGCCCAGTGCCATATTGAAACGTCGCGGGGAACCCAGAACGCCTGTCTGTTCTGCCATACCAATGGCGTTTATCAGTTGGGGCTGGGGAACAACTTTCCCCAAGCGGGCGCTGAGCCGCGTCTGGGTAATTTGCAACTGGAATATTCCTTTACTACGCTATCTCGCCCAGGTGGGTGCTCAGCCGGATGCTACGCCGGGTGTATCGCAGTCGGGCGACCCATTGAACCGGGGGCTGGAAAAGGGCGAATTCCGCCATTTTCTGGATAATGTCGTCGGCGTCAGCCTGTATGGGGATATGCCCGCCGCGATTGAACGGTTCCTGAGTCGGGTCATTCAACTGGCTAACGGTTATTCAGCCGCCTGGCCGCCGCTGGATACTGCCAGCGCGTCGGGTTTCCAGCAGAGTCCGGCATTGCGGCAGACCCTGCTGCGGGAGTTCACTCACCGGGGCGACTATCTGACGGCTGCGGGCGCGATTCGCGGTGAGTTGCTTTATCCACCCAGAAACGATGCCCTGGAAGTAGCGCGACGCTATCGGCAGGTGGTCGCCACGCAACGCTATGTCAAAGGCAAAGAAGTCTTCCCGGAAACGCCGGTGACCTTCCGCTACTTCCGGGAAGGGGGCGACGGGTTCGCGCATCAGGATGGACGGCCCTATCAGGTCGGCGAGGTGATGACTGACCGGCCGGTTGATTGGACGAATCCGGCGCTGATGACCTATGGGGTGGGGATCGCTGAAACGCTGATTGATCCCGACCGACCCTTTGCGGAGGGCGGAACCTGGTTTCCCGACTATGTGCCCCTGCTGATAGACCCGCTGCGTTTCGCCCCGACCCGTTAGGCTTGGCTAAATGTTGGGTTGCCAAAAAGACGGCAACTCAACCTATGAAGCTTAGTTGCCGGTTCGAAATCCCCCCGGCCCCCCTTTTTCAAAGGGGGAGGTGAACGCTTACCTGCTGATCAAGCGGCTTCAAGCAAGCGGACATGAGCAATTTCGCGGTGGATAACCTGCCTTACCTGCGAGGCATGTAAAGTGGCAACGGCCAAGGTTTCTCCGTCGAGGGCCACAAATTCAACCTCAAAGCCCCGACCGTTCTGGTGAGCCATGACCACGGTTCCAATATCGCCAGCGGTCAGTCCGTACTCGGGCAGGTCAGTGGTCAAAATAATGCAATCAAGTTCGTCGATCATATCAGCCTCTTTAGGGGATGTGCGGTAACGAAGTAGGGTGCGTTTTGTCCGGTTTCTATGAACCACACTGTTCGGACTTGAGGAGTCCGTCCGTCCGGGGTCAGGAGGGATCCGTCAATCGCGTAGGAAACGCCAAACAGCGTGGTCTCCACCTGGGCGACTTCGTAGCGGGCGACCTGTTGCAGCAATGCGGTTTCCAGTTGTCGCCAAGAGGATAAGGAGAACCCGAAACCAAGAAAAAACTTCGCCTTGTGCCGCCCAACCGGATGAGCTTCCGACAACAGGTATTGAGTGATTTTCTCCGGTCGGATGAAGGCGCGTTCGATATTGGGCAGTTTCATGGAATTCTCCGTTCCCCCCTTTGCAAAAGGGGGTTAGGGGGATTTTGTTGGGTTGCCAAAAGGACGGCAATCCAACCTACGAAGCTAGTCGTAGTGATAACGACAGGCGATGATGATCAAGTCTTCGCCATCTCCTCGATAGATCAAGCGGTGGGCATCGTCGATGCGACGTGACCAGAAACCTGAGAGATTTTCCTTAAGCGATTCGGGTTTGCCGATACCGGCAAAAGGTTCGCGCAAGCAATCTTCTATTAACCGGTTGAGTCGCTTGAGCGTTTTTCGATCCTGCCCCTGCCAATACTGCTAATCTTCCCACGCTGCCAGTGTCCAACTAATGCGACTGAGCATCAACCAGGCTCTGTTGAGTCAGCTTGCCATTGCGGTATTGCTCGATGGAACGCGCCAGATGCGCGGCATTGGCGGGCGTCTTGAGCAAATGAACGGTCTCCATCAAGCTGTTAAAGGTATCGAGCGACATCATCACGGCATCCGGGGCGTCACGCCGGGCAATGATCGTGTAGTCGGCATCATCGATGACCTGATCGATGACGGTTTTGAGGTTCTTGCGCGCTTCGGAAAAATTGATGACCTGCATAAGGGCTAACCTGTGCTGTTTATTGTACAATTCTAAGTCGCTTAATTTCCAAATACAAGGCACATGACTGATCCGCTACCCCACAAAAAAACCGCCCCCGATTATTCGTAGGCGGTTCGTTTATGTCCTTTTTCCCCTTCGCAAAAGGGGAGCCAAGGGGATTTTGTTGGGTTGCCAAAAGGACGGCAACCCAATCTACGAAGCTAAGAAGCTCGGTTGACGGTGATGTGGGTTCAAAGTGCAAAATCTCGAATTGTTCAGTCACGCCGGGTGTATTCCAGGTTGATGGACAAATAAGCGTAGCTGTAGTCCCTCAACCACCTCAAAATGTTTGACATTACCCGTCGCTAATGCCAGCCCATGTTCCAAGGCCGTTGCTGCAATCAATGCATCGGCAAGCTGCATGGAGTGGCTATGGAAATAACGACGCACAAGCGAAGCGGCATGTTCTGAAATGCCGGTTGTGATAGGTAAGCGCCGTACTTCCATGTTCTTGAGGGTCTTGTCGATGGCTTGAGCTTCACGCTGGTTTTTTGCGCCTTGAATCAATTCCATGTAAGTCACATCGGAAATGGCGAGATTATCATTGAGACTGTCCAGGAATGTACTGGCTTGCGCGTCTTTTCGCGTGACCCAAATCAAGACATCGGTATCCACCAGAATCAAAAGCGTGGCCTCCGCAAACGGCGGACATAGTCTGTCGGATTGGTCATCTCTTCGCGGTCTTCCCATAAGCCGTAGAGCGGGGTCTCGCTCCAGCTCATTTTAGGCTTTCGGGTGGGCTGTGTAGCGGGTTTAGCAGAGTAGCGACTCTGGATGAATTCGATGAAGTGCAACACTTCGCGTTGTGCAACTTCGGGTAAGCCGTGAGCCTGTTGGCTGATTTGTTGCTCCAGGGTTTGCATGTGTGGTCCTGCAAGTGGCGATTGCGCGGAGTTTGATCGACATTCTCAGCGTGGAGGTGATTGCCGAGAAAACCGGGTTGAGCCGGGAAGCGATTGAGGAGTTATCCGGGAAATAAGCGAAAGGTTGGGTTGCCAAAAGGACGGCAACTCAACTTACGAAGCTACGAAACTCCCCCCTTTGAAAAAGGGGGGCTGGGGGGGATTTCCAGACTGCACCAGCCGCGCCTCAACTTCGGCAAAGATCACCTCAATTGCTGTCTCCAATTCCTGCAACACCTGCCGGTTATCAACGCGCAGCACCCGCAATGCCATCGCTTCCAAGGTTTGGGTGCGTATGGCGTCATCGCATTGCGCGTCCGGGGTGTGGTGCTGTGAACCATCCAGTTCAATCACCAATTGAGCGGCGGGGCAATAAAAATCAACGATATAGCGAGCTAACGGCTTTTGCCGATAAAAAGGCACACCTAAAATTTGCTTACGCCGTAATCGTTGCCATAAAACCTGCTCGGCGTCCGTCATGTTCTTGCGTAACTCACGAGCCAGCGGTTTGTTTTCAATGGAGTAAGGTAGCATTCTGAGCCTCCGAGAAATCCCCCCCGGCCCCCCTTTGTTAAAGGGGGGAGAAAATCACCCCCTTGGCATTCTCAATCCCCCCTTTGAAAAAGGCCATTCTCCGTCCCCCCCTTTGAAAAAAGGGGGGTTAGGGGGGATTTCCCAAACCCAAATCACTGTCCGCCGCGCACGAGACGCACATGGAAGTCGTTCGCCTTATTGTTGGCGCCCATGCCGCCATCGTTGAAGTAGACGTTCCACGCGCC
>JAIFNF010000218.1 GCA_020047885.1 Gammaproteobacteria bacterium
TCAGCGACGACATGCGAATCGCGCTGCGGCCATAGTCGGCGAACATCAGGAACGTGCCGCCAAAGGGCACATAGCCACCGTGCAGCGCCAGCCCGTTCATCACCGCGTACATGGCGAATTCGCGGACGCCGTAATAAATCAGATTCCCGTCGGGATGCTCGAAATCCACGGGGCGGCAGCCCACCCAGGGAACACCGGTCGATTCGGTGAGATCAGCGGAGCCGCCGACCAGACTGGGAAAATGCGGGCTGTAGACTTCCAGCGCCCGCTGCGACGCAACCCGCGTGGCGATATTTTCGCGACGATCCTGAGTCGCGTGGATAAAGTTCCAGGCCAGTGCTTCCCAGTCGTCGGGAAAGCCACAGGCCAAGCGCCGATCGAGTTCCGCCGCCGCATCCGAATTTTCGGCCCGGTAGCGGGCGAACATCGCGTTCCATTCCGCTTCCCAGACCACGCCCTTGTCACGGGCATCGAAGGCGCGATAGGTCTCGGGGGGAATGACAAAGGGTTCGTAATGCCAGCCGATTTTCTCGCGGGTCGCCGCGACTTCGGCAGCCGGGAGAACCCCAAGCAATGGTGGTTTTGCAACAGATCAGCGTCGGCTTGTCGAGGGACGTCCGCGCCTGGGTAATGGCGTCATGCACCGCTGCCGCATCGTGACCGTCCACGTTCGGAATGACTTGCCAGCCGAAACCTTCAAAGCGCTTGATAATGTCATCGTTGAACCAGCCGCGCACCGGCCCATCGATGGAAATGCCGTTGTCGTCATACAGGCAGATTAGCTTGCTCAATCCCCAGTTACTGGCCAGGGAACAGGCTTCGTAGGAGATGCCTTCCATCAGGCAGCCATCGCCGAGAATGACGTAAGTGTAGTGATCGACAATAGGAAAACCGGGACGGTTAAAGCGGGTCGCCAGCGCCCGTTCGGCCAGCGCCATGCCCACGCCATTGGCCAAACCCTGTCCCAACGGGCCGGTGGTGGTTTCCACGCCGGGGGTCAGACTTCGCTCCGGATGGCCGGGGGTCCGCGATCCCAGGCGCCGGAAGCTGCGCAGATCGTCAATCGTCAGGTCGTAGCCGCTCAGATGCAGTAGGGAATACAACAACATCGAGCCGTGGCCATTGGACAAAATGACCCGGTCACGATTCAGCCATTTGGGATTCGCCGGGTTGTGGCGCAGAAAATCATTCCACAACACTTCACCAAAGTCGGCCATACCCATCGGGGCGCCGGGGTGTCCCGATTCGGCGCGTTGTACGGCGTCCATGCTCAAAGCGCGGATGGCGTTGGCCAGTTCCCGACGCGAGGGGGTTTCGGTCACAGCGTCCACCAGGGAACGGGCGGCCAGTTCGCTAAGCGAGGACATCAAATCTACTCCTAACAGGACTCATAAAAAACCGGGGAAAACCGAGAGAAATCACAAAACCTTCAGTGTGTTGCCAAAGCCCTGTGATCCGGTTGCGCGCGTCGCTCTTAGCGGGGACGTTAAGCCGGAAAAATCGTCAAGGATGTCCGGTCGCGCCAAACCCCCTTTGGGATTGGCCGAAAAATGGCGGCGATTATAGGAAAGATCACGGTAAACGCCAATGATTTATACATCGTGCATCCCGGAGCCATCACGTTATTCCGTTCGCACCGGTGTTCCTAGTGCTTGATGTAACCCCTTGCGTATCTTAGAGTGCGATCATATCCGCGAACCCCCACTCTGCGCATCTTCTGCGCTGCTATCACCACACTTACAGAGCATTCTGATGAATATTCTAATCATTGGCGGCGGTGGCCGTGAACACGCCCTGGCCTGGAAAGTGGCGCAATCGGGCCGGGTCAACAACGTCTATGTCGCGCCCGGCAACGCCGGCACCGCCCGTGAACCGAAGGTCACGAACATCGCTATCACCGCCGATGATCCACCGGACTTGCTCAAATTTGCCCAGGGTCATCATGTGGACCTCACCATTGTCGGCCCGGAAGTCCCACTGGTGCTGGGCATTACCGACCTGTTCACCCAGGCCGGTCTGCGCTGCTTTGGCCCCTCCAAAGCCGCGGCGCAACTGGAAGGTTCCAAAGCCTTCGCCAAGGACTTCCTGGCTCGCCATCACATCCCCACCGCCCGTTATCAGAGTTTCACCGACCCGGACGCCGCGGAAACCTACATTCGGGAGATGGGCGCGCCGGTGGTAGTGAAAGCGGATGGCCTGGCAGCGGGCAAAGGCGTCATTTTGGCGCAAAGCGTCGATGAAGCCGTGGCGGCAGTCCATGGCATGTTAAGCGGCAAGGATTTCGGAACCGCCGGTCACTGCGTCGTTGTCGAGGAATTCCTGCATGGCGAGGAAGCCAGTTTCATCGTCATGACCGATGGCCAATTTATCCTGCCGTTCGCCTCCTCCCAGGATCACAAAGCCCGCGACAATGGCGACCGGGGACCCAATACCGGCGGGATGGGCGCTTATTCCCCCGCCCCAGTGGTCACGCCGGAACTGCATGACCGGATTATGGCTGAGATTATTGAACCCACCGTGCGCGGCATGGCGGCGGAAGGTCGCCGCTATGTCGGCTTTCTCTACGCCGGGGTGATGGTGACCGCTGAGGGTCCCAAAGTCCTGGAATACAACTGCCGGTTGGGCGATCCCGAAACACAACCGCTGATCATGCGATTGCGCTCCGATCTGGTGGAACTGTGCAAGGCCGCGCTGGATGGGCGCTTGCACGAGATTGCCGTGGACTGGGACCCGCGCCCGGCCCTGGGCGTCGTGATGACCGCCGGCGGCTATCCGGGCCGTTACCGGCAGGGCGATGTGATTCACGGTCTGCCCGCGCATGACGAAGAACTGGGTGATGAGGTCAAGCTGTTCCACGCCGGCACGGTGGAAGCGAAAGACGGATCTATCGTGACCCATGGCGGGCGGGTGCTGTGCGCAACCGCGCTGGGCGGGACGGTCGCCGAGGCACAGAATCTGGCCTACAACCTGGCCAAGCGGGTGCATTGGGAAGGCGCGTATTACCGCACCGACATCGGCTATCGCGCCATTGCCCGGGAACGCGGGGAATAACATGGCTATTTCAATGCAATCGCCTGCGTCCAAATCCCTTGAACTGGTTTGTCCCGCGGGCAACCTACCCTCGTTGAAAACTGCCGTTGATAACGGTGCCGATTCCGTCTACATCGGCTTCCGCGATGACACCAACGCCCGCCATTTCCCCGGCCTGAACTTCGACGCCAAAACCGCGGTGCAGGGGGTTCAATACGCCCACGCCCGGGGCCGCCGGGTCTTCGTGGCGCTCAACACCTTTCCGCAACCGGCCGGCTGGCCGCGCTGGGAACGGGCGGTCGATCAGGCCGCCGAACTGGGCGTGGACGCAGTGATCGCTGCCGACATCAGCGTCCTCGACTACGCCCATCACCAGCATCCGAACCTGCCGCTGCATCTCTCCGTCCAGGGTTCCGCCACGAACTACGAAGCCATCCGCTTCTACTACGAGCAGTTCGGCATCCGCCGGGTGGTATTGCCCCGCGTCCTCTCGCTCCCGCAGGTTCAGCATGTTCTCGACAATAGCCCAGTGGACGTTGAAGTATTCGGCTTCGGCGGGCTGTGCATCATGGTTGAGGGTCGCTGCCTGCTGTCGTCCTACGTCACCGGCGAATCACCCAATATGTGCGGGGTCTGTTCTCCAGCCAAAGCCGTGCGCTGGGAAGAAACGCCTCAGGGGCTGGAAACGCGACTCGGCGGACTGCTTATCGACCGCTACGCACCGGGCGAATCCGCGGGTTATCCCACCCTGTGCAAGGGCCGGTTCACGGTCGCCGATCAGACCTATTACGCGATTGAGGAACCCACCAGCCTGAATACCCTGGAGTTGTTGCCGCAATTGCAGGCCATGGGCATCGCGGCGATCAAGATCGAGGGTCGCCAGCGCAGTCCGGCCTATGTGACCCAGGTGACGAAAGTCTGGCGGGCGGCGATTGACGCCTGCCGCCGCGATCCGTCGGCCTATACGCCGAAACCGGAATGGTTGAAAGAATTGGGCAAAGTGTCGGAAGGCCAGCAGACCACGCTGGGTGCGTATCACCGGACCTGGCAATGATGACCGCGTACCATCAACCAAAACTGGCGCTGGGGCCGGTGCTGTACTACTGGCCCCGGGACACCCTGCTGGATTTCTACGAACGGATCATCACCGCGCCCGTGGATATCGTCTATATCGGCGAAACGGTCTGCTCGAAACGCCACCTGATGAACACCAGCGACTGGCTGGTGCTGGCCGAACGGTTGAGCGCAACGGGCAAGGAGGTCGTGCTGTCCACCCTGGCCCTGCTGGAAGCGGAATCGGAACTCAAAACCCTGCGGCGGTTGTGCGAGAACGACCGCTTCACGGTGGAAGCCAATGACCTGGGCGCGGTGCGGCTGCTGGCGGAGCGGAAAATGCCGTTCGTGTTGGGGACCGGGATCAACGTTTACAATGACCAGACCCTGCGCGTTCTGACCGAGTTGGGTGCGAAACGCTGGGTGATGCCGGTGGAATTGTCGCGGCAAACCCTCAGCACGATTCAGGCTGGACGGCCCGAAGGCGTGGAAACCGAGGTGTTTGCCTATGGCCGAATGCCGCTGGCCTATTCCGCCCGCTGTTTCACCGCCCGCTATCACAATTTGCCCAAGGATGATTGCCAGTATCGGTGTCTGAACGATCCCGAAGGCTTAACGCTGAGTACTCGCGAAGGTCAGACATTTCTGACGCTGAATGGCATTCAGACCCAGTCGGCGCAGACCTGTAACCTGCTGCCTGAACTGGCGGAATTGCGGGAATTGCATGTCGATGTACTGCGCATCAGCCCGCAGGCGCAGGGCACGGAAACCGTCATTACGGCGTTCGCGGCCTGTCTGCGCGGGGAACGGGATGCGGTCGAAGCGGCGCGGGCGCTGAACGCCGCCTTGCCCTATGGCGCTTGCGATGGTTACTGGCAGGGTCAAGCGGGATTAAAGCAGGTCGCCGCGCTGCCGTAAGGCATTATGGGATGCGATTTTAGAGCGAGAAAGTCAACATGTCGATTCTGCATTACACCGAAAGCGGCCACGGGGAGCCGCTGATGCTGCTGCACAGTGGCGGCATGAGCGGGGCGGAGTGGATGCCGCACATTCCGCTGTTCGCCCGCCATTTCCGGGTGATCGTTCCTGACCATCTGGGGCATGGGGCCAGCCCGATGGTGGCCGAGCGGTTGACCGTCGCCGACATGGGCCGCGCCGTGCTGGAACTGATGGATGAACTGAACCTGCCTCAGGCGAATCTGGTGGGATCCTCGATGGGCGGAGCGGTCGCGCTATGGCTGACGCTCTACCATCCCGGTCGCGTGAGCCGCCTGGTGCTGTACCGGATTGGTTACCGCAAGGATGAACAGACTCACGCGGGCACCCGCAACATGGCTGACCCGGCCTACTGGCGCGGCGTCGGGATGCATAAGTGGTTAAGCGACATCCATGAGCCACAGGGAGGGCCGGATGCCTGGGAGGAGGTGATCAGCCGGGTATCGGAAGCGCTGGAGCCGGCGACCACTGATCACAAGCACGATCTGGAAGTACTGGACTGTATTTTTCAGCCCACCTTGATCGTCGTTGGCGACCGCGATCCTGTGGCGCCCCTGGATCAGATTCTGGAAATGTTTGGCGCGATTCCCCACTGCGGGTTATGGGTCATGCCTTACGCCACGCACGTCACCGCGACTAACACCTGGCGGGCAGAGTCGTTTGCACTGGAAGTCACCCGGTTTTTGCAACGGCAGAAGTAGTCGTGTGGAAAGGAAGAGATCGAACGCCACCTATTGAATCCTACATTTTTCCCTTTGCCATCAACGCTGCTAATGCGCCTCCCGGTCCAAGCGCGCCGCCATGTCCCGCAATTCCGGGGCAATCGCTACCGGATACGGCGGTTCCACCTGATTCGTCCGCAACGCTGTCGGTAATGCGGCCAGTTGTTGCTGCACCCGTTCGCGGATCGCGCTCAACGGTTCTGGCGGAGCTACTCGCTGACCCTGACGCATGACCGGTTGCAACAACGGTTCGCCCAGTTGCGGAGCTTCCTCCAGCCCCAGGCAATCGCCAAGAAATACGCCTTCGTCACTGATTCGCCGATAAACCTGCTTGCGACCCGGCCAGGTTTCCTTACCCTCCGAACGCTTGCGCCGGGGTTGGCCGGCATACTCCTGTAATTTGTAAACCATATCCAGCGTTGGCGCGTCGGTAGAGGCATCCAGCCGGGTGCCAATGCCGAAACCGTCCAGCGGCGCGCCGGTCGCCAGCAATTCAGCCAGCCGGTCTTCATCCAGATCGCCGCTGCCGAGAATCGTGACTTCGTGCAACCCGCCGTCATCAAGAATGCGCCGAACCTGTCGGGCATGTTCCGCCAAGTCACCGCTGTCAATGCGCACCCCGCGAATCTGGATACCCCGTTCCTGCAGGCGCGGCGCGAGACGAACCACTTTATGGGCGGCGGCTTCGGTGTCGTAGGTATCGATCAGCAACGTCACATTCCCCGGTTGCGCGGCGGCAAACCGCTCGAAAGCATCCTCTTCACGGTCATACGCCTGCACCAGTGAATGCGCCATCGTGCCGAACAGCGGGATACCGAACTGCATTCCCGCCAGCACCGTCGCGGTGCCGGCAAAACCGGCCAGATAATTCGCCCGGGCCGCCAATAACCCCGCTTCCGCGCCATGCGCCCGGCGCATTCCGAAGTCCACCAGCAGCTTGCCCGGTGCGGCCAGCACACAGCGGGCGGCTTTGGAAGCGATCAGCGTCTGATAGTGCAGCAGATTGATCAGCCGACTTTCCACCAACTGTGCTTCCGGCAGCGGGGCCGTCACACGCAACATCGGTTCATTGGCAAAAAAGACCGTGCCTTCCGGCAACGCCTCGACATCGCCGGTGAAGCGCAAGGTGTCCAGTGAGGCGATGAACGACGGGTTGAAACGCCCCGATGCGGCCAGCCAGGCGCGTTCCCCCGCCGTAAAATGCAGGGTCTCCAGATACGTTAGCACCTGTTCCAAACCCGCGGCCAGCAAAAAACCCCGGCGGGACGGCAACCGGCGCACAAACAGATCGAAGACCGCTACATCGTGCATCCGCTCGGCGTGATAGGTCTGGAGCATGGTCAACTGATACAGGTCAGTCAGTAATACGCGGCAATCCAAAGACATAGCGTGACCTCCTACTCGTTAATTAAAGCCAGCATCCGGATCAACTCTGACAGCGACTCCGCGTGCAGTTTCTCCATCACCCGCTTGCGATGGATTTCCACGGTGGAAATGCTGATGCCCAGTTCGGCGGCGATCACCTTGTTGTACTGACCGGCGGCCACTCGCTCCATGACTTCCTGCTCACGCGGCGATAACAAGGCCAACCGGGCGCAAATCGCTTGGCGCTGGATTTGCCGATGCCGTTCCTGGGCGTCGAGCGCCAGCGCTTCATGAATCCGGGTCAGCAACGCCTCGGCCTGAAAGGGCTTTTCCAGAAAATCGAAGGCTCCCGCTTTCATCGCCCGGATCGCCATCGGCACATCGCCATGGCCGGTGATGAAGATGATCGGCATCCGGCAACCCATTGTTTGTAAGCGCTTTTGCAAATCCAGGCCGCTCATACCAGGCATCCGCACATCCAGCAGCAAACAACCCGGCCGGTGAATGGCGTCCGATTCCAGAAAGTCGATGGCATTGGGGTAGGTTTCCACCGGCAATCCATGCGCACGCAACAGCAGTCCAACCGCATCGCGGATCGCGGGATCATCATCAGTCAGAAAGATCGTAGGCGTCGGGTCCATGATCAAAGTGTCGCGTGGGGATGGAGATTGGCGTAAACCGGCAAGGTGAAATAAAACGATGCACCGTGATCCGGATTGGGCGTCGCCCAGATCTGTCCGCCCTGCGCTTCAATCATCGAGCGACTGACGGATAAACCCAAACCTATACCGCCCGGCTTGGTGGTGAAAAACGGCCGAAACAACTGCTCAATGACCCCCGGACTGAAGCCATGGCCACAGTCACGAATCGTCACCTGCACCCGGTCAGGACTGGCCAGGGCGGTTTGCACCGTCAACCGGCGTGAACCCTCCGGCGTCCCCTGCATCGCCTCAATCGCATTGCGGATCAAATACACCCCAACCAGTTGCACCTGCAGGTCGTCCGCCAACACCGTCGGCAAGGATTCGGCCAATTCCAGACGCAAATCAATCCGCGCCTGGCGCAATTCCAGTTGAGCGTAGTAAATGACCGCATGGATCAGGATATTGATGTCCAGCGGCGTCCGGGTCAGGTCGTGTCGCCGCACCAGTTCCCGTAAGTGACGGATAATTTCACCCGCACGCAAACCCTGATTCATCACTTCTTCAAACGTCCCCCGGAGTTCACGGGGATCAGCCTGACCCCGGTGCAGCAGGGTCAGGCACGCCTGGGTATAGGCGACAATCGCGGTTAACGGTTGATTCAGTTCGTGCGCCAGGTTCGACGCCAGTTCGACGGCCAGGCTGAGGCGTGCCATCCGCGCCAGATCGACCTGTTGCCGTCGCAACTGATCTTCGGCCCGTTTGCGGTCGGTAATATCTTCCGCCAATCCCGCAATTCGGTAAACGTGACCGGTCTCATCGCGCACCGGAAAGCCGCGATCCCAAATCCAGCGCATCTGCCCATCAGACCGGATGATCCGATATTCCACATTGAGATGACCCTGTTGATGTTTATCAATGTGCGCGGCATGAATGCGCGGGCGATCATCAGGATGCACGGCTTCCAGCCAGTCCAGCGGCCGGTCGTGAAAGCTCTGCACCGGCCGTCCCCAGATGTCTTCGTAGGCCGGACTGACGTAGAGCAACCGCTCCTCATCGATGCCATACACCCAGAACACTTCGCGAATATGCTCGGCCAACTGGCGAAAGCGCTCCTCCGTATCACGCCGGGCGATTTCCGTCTGCATCCGCGCCGCGATCTGCTGCTCCAGGGCGCGATTCATGGTCAACAATTCGGCGGTGCGTTCCTGAACGCGGGTTTCCAGATCATCGCGGGCGCGCCGTAATTGCTCTTCCGTCTGTTCATGCGCCTGGCGGGCGCGGTGCGCATTGTGGATATGCCGACGCAGCAGACCGTATCCGAGGCTGCCACTGGCGATCACGAATGCGGTATCTTTCAACACGGTCGGCAGCAGCGCCGGTGCGGCGTGGCCCATCCACACCGTCAGCGCCCAGTCGCCGATGAGGAACCACAACAGGCCGGTCGCGATGTAGAGCAGACTGATCAAGGTGGCGCGGCGGTCGTGGTGCAGACCCTCCAGCCAGTGGTAGATCGTGGCGGCGGGTGACATCACAACGGGATCTCGGTCGTTGCGACCGGCAGCGCCACGGGATTCGCCAGTTCGGCACGTTCAGCGTAATGGGTCAGCGGCAGGGTAAAGTGGAATGTCACCCCCCGGTCGGTATTAGGCACGGCCCATAGCCGTCCGCCATGCGCCTCGACAATGGCCTGGCTGATCGATAGCCCCAGGCCCAGGCCGTCCGGCTTAGTGGTGAAAAAGGGGTGCAGCAACTGACCTACCGTATCGGGATGCAGGCCCGAACCGGTGTCTTGAACCCGGATTTCCACGGCGTCCGGGTTCGCATGAGCGGAGATGGCGATCAGGCCAGCGCCCTGGCTGTCGCTCATGGCGTCGATGGCGTTGCGCACCAGATTAAGAATGACCTGTTGGACTTGTAAGCCATCCGCCAACACCGGGGGTAGTTCCGAAGAGACGTCATAGTGGATCGGGATGGCGTAGTGCTGGGCTTCAAGGTTCAGAAAGTCAGCAATTTCATTGAGCAATGCCTCGATCCGCACGGGGGCGTACTGGGATGAACCCTGGCGGGCGAAGCGGCGAATTTTCTGAATGATGGCGCTGGCACGGGTACTCTGCGCGGCGATTTTTTCCAGGGTTTCGCGGATCTCGGCCGGTTCAAACTCGCCACTGCGCACCTGGGCGAGGCCGGCTTCGGTATAGAGACCGATCGCGGTCATCGGCTGATTGATTTCATGGACCAGACCGGAGGCCATTTCGCCCAGGGTATTCAGCCGCGAGGCGTGCGCCAGGAGCGTCTGCTGGCGCTGGGCGGTCGCGGAGATGCGCTCTTCCTCAGCCAGTGCGGCGACCAGTTGCCGGTAATGCGTCTCGGCCTGTTGCCTGGCGGCGGCAAAGGATTGCGCCAGTTCGCCGTTACTCAGCGCCAGGCGCAACGACTGGGTCAAGGTTTGGTGGTAACGGTGCGCCGCGGCCATGACCAGCAACAAATACAGGAGTCCGGCAGCGCCCATGGTGGCGCGCATCATGTCGTCCTGCACTAACAGCCAGAGTAACGGGGGCAACGCCAGTGGCATCGCGTAAGCCCGATACGTCATCGGCACCGGGGTCATGGTCAGCACCCCGCTCATCAGGACGCCGCCCAGCACCAGCGCAATAAAGGCGTCGTAGACGACCGAGGGGGAGAGAGTGAACAGGATGAGCGTTCCCCCCCAGCAGCACCCACTGGCGGCGCAGGCGACGGTATAACAGATGGCCCAGCGCGTCGGTTCGTCGTCGGCATTGGCGCAGCGGCGGAACGCGACCGTCAGCGCCAGTCGAATCAGTAGCGTCGTTTCCAGCAGCATTAGCCAGATCAGCAGTACCGGATGCGGAATCACGTTCCAGAGCATCGCCGTCAACATCGGGGCAATCAGCAAGCCGGCGATGAAGCCCAAGGGTGCCTGGTCGTAAAGCAGGCGCACTTGTTGGGCGTGGACTTGTCGGGTCAGCGGGTCATCGGCAATCCCGCTGAAGAAGACCGGAATAGTCACCGGGAGCGGGAGCGCGAACGTTTTTTCCGGCGCGGCGGGGGAGGCTCCCGGTGATCTTCCAGCAAGAGCGGGCCGGGTTCGACCGTGTAGTCCCCGTCGATGATTTCCGGTGTCACACCTTGCTCTTGCATCCGGCGCTCAAACTGCCGAAATTTCCACCACAGCCAGCCGCCGGCGGCTAATCCAGCGACCAGCAACAGGCTAAACAGCGCCGAGGCGAGGACGATGCCCGCGCCTATAGCCAGGCCGGAGGTGACCGCCAACACGCCGCGTTGGAGCCACGAGGTTTTATGCAGATGGGGAATTTGTTTGATCATGCGCGAGCGATCCAGAACCACCAGACGATCAGGCCGATCAGGCCCAGTCCGGCGAGATTAACGATCAGGGTGATCATAATGAATGGCCTTGAAGTTCGGGAGTTCGGAAAGCGTTTGTGGATAATGACATCACTTATGAATTCTACTGTTGCAGGGAGAATTACACCAACCCGGATTGCCAACAAGGCAGGAACCTCCGAAAGGTTAAAGAGGCGCTGATTCTGATATAGTTTAACCTTGATTATTCAACAGCTTTTTTCCAAATAACGAGTTCAACATGCACGGCGCTGAAAACACGCTGGTTTTTTCGCTATTTCTCATTTTTACTGGTGCGGCGGTGTTCGCGACGCTGGCGCTGTACGCCCGGCAGGCCTTGCCGATTGCCTACATCGTGCTGGGGATCTTCATCGGCCCTTACGGCTTTAAGCTGATCGACAACGCGGTGGCTATTGAGCAGATGGCGCAGATCGGCATTATGTTTCTGCTGTTCTTGCTGGGGCTGGACCTGTCGCCGCAACGCCTCCTGCAAATGCTGCGCAAGGCGACGCTGATCACGCTGGGCACGTCGCTGGTCTTCGCCGTGGTGAGCATCGGCGTTGCCCGGTTGTTTGACTATACCTGGAGCGAATGCCTGCTGGTCGGCGCGGCCATGACCTTTTCCAGCACGATCATTGGCCTCAAGTTGTTGCCCACCCGCACCTTGCATCATCAGCATACTGGCGAAATTATCATCAGTATTCTGTTACTTCAGGATCTGTTGGCCATCGCTATATTGTTGCTGATCGAAGGTCTGGGCGGCCGGGGTTCTTCCGTGGGCGGCCTGGGGTTGTTGATCGTGACCCTGCCACTGCTGCTAGGCTTCGCCTGGATGGCCTCACGCTATGTGTTGATCCCGCTGATTCGCAAATTCGACAAGATTCGCGAATACATTTTTCTCATCGCGATTGGTTGGTGTCTGGGTATTTCGCAGGTTGCTGCGGTGCTGGGGCTGTCCTACGCTATCGGCGCGTTCATCGGCGGGGTAGCGCTGGCCACCAGTCCCATTTCCCTCTACATCGCTGACAGTCTCCGACCGTTGCGCGATTTTTTCCTGGTGCTGTTTTTCTTCTCGCTCGGCGCGGGCTTTGACCTGGGGATGCTCGGCGCGGTATTCATGCCCACGCTGGTGCTGGGTCTGCTGCTGATGGTGATCAAGCCCTGGGTGTTTCGCGGTTTTCTGCAATGGGCGGGCGAGCGGCCGAGTATCGCGATGGAAGTCGGGGTGCGGCTGGGTCAGGTCAGCGAATTTTCGCTACTGATTGCGGTGC